>JBKPQV010000737.1:0-33327 GCA_046734235.1 Acidobacteriota bacterium | reverse complement strand
GTCCAATATCTTTCTCCGCTTCGTTTCACCTACAGTGCAGCACAAAAAAGGCCCTTGATTGACTGAAGAACCCGAGGAGGATGAAATGAAAAAAGCGCGCATACTTTTAGGGGATTCTCAGAGCTTGCTGATGGAGGCTGTTACCAAACTCCTCGAGCCGGAATTTGAAGTTGTGGGCATGGTTACCAATGGGCGCGAGTTGTTAAAGACTGTGTTCGAATTCAGGCCCGACATGGTTATTCTAGACGTTTCAATGCCATTGCTAAATGGGCTGGAAGTGGGCCGACGCCTCAAGGCTATCGCCCCGCGGATCAAATTGATCTATCTCACCATGGAGCAGGACGGCGACATGGTTGACGATGCTTTTCGGTTAGGCGCAGCGGCGTACCTACTCAAGAGTTGCAAGGCTTCGGATCTGCTTGATGCGATCCGCGGCGCATGGTTCCGCTCTTCATATCTGTTGCCGTTTGTCACCAGCAGCAAAACAATTTTGGGCTCGTTCAGCAGAGGCCAGACCGGCCGGAAAAATCCCTTGCGCCTCACATTACGTCAACGTGAGGTGCTTCAACTATTGGTGGAAGGACGCTCGATGAAAGAAGTCGCACTAACTCTCCAGATTAAGCCTCGCACCGTTGCCTATCACAAATACCGAATCATGGCCGATTTTAACCTCGGCTCAAACGCCGCCCTGCTTCGGTTTGCTTTGAGAAAAGAAGTAGCCTGATAGTCCTCCATCACTGGTCCTATTGATCCATTACCTCTGTCTACGTATTGCCCTAAAGTCTAATAACCCAAGGTCCAATATCTTTCTCGTCCCGCTCCAGCTACAGTGCCGCAATCTTGACTAAGACTCCATCTCTAATTGCTGTAGTGGACGACGAAGAACCTATCCGCAAAGCTTTGAGCCGACTAATACGAGCGGCTGGTATGGACGTGGAAACCTTTCCGTCCGGCGCCGAGTTGCTCGAATCCTTCTCGGCCCGACGCCCCGACTGCATCGTGCTGGATCTCCACATGCCGGTAGTGAGCGGCTTCGAGGTCCAAACCCGGATGGCCGCGTCCGGCATGAGCGTCCCAGTGATAATCATTACCGGCCACGATTCAGATGAGACGCGCAACCGAGCATTGGAGGGTAAGCCCGTGGCGTATCTCCGCAAGCCTGTCGACGCACAGGCTCTGCTCGACGCCATCGAACTGGCGCTGAGCCACAACCTAAGAGGGTGAAGAGCGAGGAAACGATGATTCTGGTAAACCGCCTTCGCAAAAAACTCCTGGGAGCAGCTCTTGTGAGCCTGGTAATAGCGGGTTCGTTGTACGCCATTAACAGGTCACGCGAACAGGTGAAACAAGTCATGAATCGCAGAGCTGCGGTTGCTCCGTCGCCTGTTTGATCCGGGAAGAACTTTTCGGACGTAATCATTTAAAGGAGAACGTAAAATGAAAAGAACTATTACGCTGTGCCTGCTCTCATGTCTGGTTGCGAATGTGGCACTGACGGCGCACGCAGCTTCATACCGTGCTGCGAGTCATCCGTTGGCAGCAGCACCCGAGGGTGCAGGGCTCAACGCTGAACAAATGGACAACTTACTAGCGCCGATCGCGCTTTACCCGGATCCGCTGCTGGCGCAGATTTTTCCAGCGTCGACCTTCGTCGATCAAATCGATCAGGCAGCACGATGGCTGCGAAGTAATAAAGACAACCCCACGAAAATCGACAGTCAACCCTGGGATGTAAGCGTTAAGTCAGTGGGTCACTATCCCCAGGTAATTTACATGATGAGCGACAAATTAGATTGGACCACTGCTTTGGGCCAAGCCTACGTCAACCAATCTACTGATGTGCTGACATCAGTACAGCGACTGCGAGCTCGAGCCAAGTCAGCGGGCTATCTTGTCACGACACCACAACAGACAGTAATTGTGGAGAAGGAGGTCATCAAGGTTGTGCCTGCTCAGCCGCAGGTGATCTACGTTCCCACCTACAACCCTCAAGTTGTTTATGTTCAGCCGTCGAGTCCTTCAACCGGGACAGCAGTTGCCGCTGCTGCGATCTCATTTGGTGTTGGACTGGCTATTGGTGCGTGGCTTAACAACGACTGCAACTGGTACTCGCACACTGTTTACTACCACGGTTGGCATGGATCTGGCTGGGTAACCACCAACTCGCACTACGTTCACGTCAATAGTGTGTACGTGAGTAACCGGTATAGCACTGTCCATGTCAACTCGGCGGTAGTAACTCGCAACGTGAATTACAACAATGTTACCCACTACAACAACGTGAACCGCAACGTTAATTACAACAACGTAAACGTAAACAACGTCAACCGGAGTAACGTGAACGTCAACAACGTGAACGTAAACAACGTCAATCGGAACAGCGTAAACGTGAATAACGCGAATGTGAACAATGTCAATCGGAATAATGTGAACGCGAATAACGTGAACACGAATAACGTCAATCGCAACAATGTCAACACGAACAACGTTGCCAGCAAAAACATTAATACCAACGACGCGCGAATCAACTCGATGCGAGGGGGCGGAGCAGCGACTAATTCGGTGCAGCCTGCGCAACAGCGAACCTCAGCCTTTAGTCGAAGTGGGAGTAGCGGCGAGACCAGCGCTGCGAGTCAACGTGGACAAGTTAGTCGCGCTAGCGCTCAACAGACCGGTTCGGCCGGAGCTGGTGCTCGCGCCGGCAGGAGCGGCGGCGGCCGACGACATTAATTATCGCTTCATAGGAGACTTCATCATGAAAAATCGGAGAAGTATTCAGCATAGTTTGGCTTCGCGCAGCATGAACTTAGTTGCCTTAATCGCCATCACATTCGGCGGCGCCGTTGGCGCGATGGCCCAGACCCGACCACAACTCTTCTCTAGCCCCGAAGAAGCCACCAGGGCACTGGTGACGGCCACTCAGGCTAAAGACCAGAGCTCTCTCGCGCGGATCTTCGGCCCACGGATTAAAGACCTGCTCTCCGGCGACACGGTTTCGGACGCAAATGATCTATCAGACTTGGCCGCGTTCATCTCTGAAGGCACTAAGCTTGAAAAAGAGAGTGAGCAGAAAGTTACTCTGATTGTGGGCAACGATGAATGGCCGTTTCCGGTCGCCATTATCAAGACCGGCGATCGGTGGAGTTTCGATACCGACAAAGGCGTGGAGGAAGTGCACGCCCGCCGTATCGGTGGAAACGAGATCGATGCCACTGTCGCTTGCCGGGCTTATGCGCTGGCCCAATATGACTATTTCAACAAGGGAGATTGGGACGAGGACCAGGTATCGGAATATGCAGCAAAGCTGCTCAGTTCTTCAGGTAAAAAAGATGGGCTTTACTGGGAAGTTGTTGGCGATGAAGAGCAAAGTCCAATGGGTCCGCTGGTTTCGCGCGCAATAGACGAAGGCTACACCCGCAAGAAGGGAACTGGCACCCAGACTGCCGCTCCTTTCCACGGCTACTACTTCAAGATTCTTACGCGTCAGGGCACAAGTGCTCCCGGGGGTGCTTACAACTACATCATCAACGGAAACATGATTGCTGGCTTCGCTTTAGTTGCTTATCCGGCAACTTGGAATAACTCCGGGGTTATGACCTTCGTCATTAATCAGGAGGGACGCGTTTACGAGAAGGACCTTGGACCACGCACTACGCAAATCGCAGCCGCGCTGACTGAATACAACCCGGATTCAACTTGGAGCCTCGTTCGCGATTAGGAAGAGCGTTCAGCGAAGCGAAGTTCATACGGTAATGCCTAAGACCCAATGAAAGTTCTACTCATTATCGTGGCAATAGCGGAAGCGGCAGTCGGCCTGAGCTTGCTTGTCGTACCAAACGTCGCGGTGTCGGCGTTAATGGGCGCGCCGCTAGTCTCCGCTACTGCTTTCGTCGCTGCGCGGATTGCAGGTTCGGCGCTTTTTGCCCTTGCCATTGCCTGTTGGCAAGCCAGAAATGGCGAACAAGGTAGTGCGGCTATTACCGTGGTCGAGTCCATGACCTTTTATAACTTTGCGGCGGCGCTGGTCCTGGTCCATGCCGGCATTCGCTTAGGCTTGAGCAGTGTATTGCTATGGCCTGCGATCGTTTTGCATTTATGCCTCGGCGGATGGTGCGTTTTGCATCTCTGGTTTAGGCGCGAAAACACTATCAAGTCTCAGACTACGTTATGAGGTTCAACGAGGCTGGGCGTCCGGTGAGATCAAGTTGATCAAGTTGGTTCTAACCGATTTATGAAAGAGAAGGACACAACCATGAAAGCAACACGCATATCAAAGCTGCTCGCCGTCGTTCTCACTGCCACGCTGGCACTCACGACCGGGCTGGCGCTAACGACCCGCGCGGCGGACATCACTCCAGAAGAAGCCCGCGCCATCGCTAAGGAAGCATACATCTACGGCTTCCCGATGGTGGATAACTACCGTATCCAATACGCCTATTTCGTAGACAAACAGAACCCCGAATACAAAGTGCCCTGGAACCAGATCAAAAACATCCCGCGCGTCTACACGCCGGAAGACAAGGCGGTGCAGACGCCCAACTCAGACACCCCTTACTCGATGATCGGCATGGATCTGCGCGCCGAACCGATGGTGCTGACCGTGCCAGCGATGGAAAAAGAGCGCTATTTCAGCGTCCAGTTGATCGACGCCTACACGCAGAACTTCGATTACATCGGCAGTCGCGCTACCGGCAACGAGGGCGGTAGTTTCCTCATCGCCGGACCGAACTGGAAAGGCGAGACGCTCAAGGGCGTCAAGAAAATTATTCGCTCGGAAACGGAGTTCGTACTCGCCGTCTATCGCACGCAGTTGTTCAATCCCGGCGACCTCGACAACGTGAAGAAGGTCCAGGCGGCCTACAAGGCGCAGCCGTTCTCGGCTTTTCTCGGCCAGCCCGCACCCAAGGCCGCGCCCGCCGTTGATTTCATCAAGCCACTCACGCCCGCCGAACAAAAGAGTTCGCTGGAATTCTTCAACATCCTGAATTTCATCCTGAAATTCACTCCCACAGTGCCCTCGGAAACGGCGCTAATGGAGCGGTTCGCGAAGATCGGCGTCGGCGCCGGCAAGACCTTTGACGCCGCGAAGCTAGCGCCCGAAGTGAAGCAGGCCATTGAGCAAGGCATCGCCGATGCTTGGAAGGAATTCAACGAATTCAAAAGCACCCAAATGGATACCGGCACAGTCACCAGCGGCGACCTGTTCGGCACGCGCGCGTATCTAAAGAACAACTACCTCTATCGTATGACCGCCGCGGTCCTCGGCATCTACGGCAACTCAAAGGCCGAGGCGATGTATCCCTTCTACAGTGTGGACGCTGTGGGCGAGAAACTCGACGCCACGAAAAACCGCTACAAGTTGCGCTTCGCGCCGGGCCAGTTACCCCCGGTCAATGCCTTTTGGTCGGTGACGATGTATGAGCTGCCGGCGAGCCTCCTTGTGGCTAATCCGCTCAATCGTTATCTGCTCAACTCGCCGATGCTTCCGAATTTGAAGCGCGATGCTGATGGCGGGCTGACCCTCTACATTCAGAATGAATCGCCGGGCAAGGACAATGACGCCAACTGGCTGCCTGCTCCTACGGGACCCTTCTTCATGGCCATGCGACTCTACTGGCCAAAGGAAGAAGCTCTGGAAGGCAAGTGGACCGCGCCGCTACTTGAGCAACTGAAATAGGAAAGCTTGCGAAAGCTCAATCTTTCTATCTGAACAACGCAGGTGCCGATCTAATGCCGCAGTTTGCAAACAGATTAAGGAGACGAGAAAGTCATGAAGAGAATTGCAGAAATGGTCGCTAGAATGCTCACCCTCGTGATGTTGGTTGGACCAATGTCGACGTTGCGCGTGGTTGCGCAATCGAGAGTAGTTGAGCCCACCGACCGGACGATTCTACCTATCCCCGAACCCCAAGTTCCTAATAGCACGGTGTTCAATGCCCGCAATGCAACGCCGCCACCTCGGTTCGAGGTCAAGGCGCCGGCGGGTGCGCCCAATGTTCTGATTGTGCTGATCGATGACATGGGCTTCGGTATGTCAGAAGCGTTCGGCGGGCCTATCCACATGCCGACGGCCACGCGCCTGGCAAATGACGGACTTCGCTACAACCAGTTTCATACCACGGCGCTCTGCTCTCCTACGCGTGCGGCGTTAATGAGCGGCCGTAACCACCACACGACTAACTTCGGCTCAATCGCAGAGACGGCCACATCTTTCCCTGGACAAACAGGTCAACGTCCCAACAGCGTCGCGTATCTGGCGGAGATGGTGCGGCTGAACGGTTACAGCACCGCGCAGTTTGGGAAGAACCATGAAACTGCGCCTTGGGAAGTTAGTCCTTCAGGGCCGACCAACCGTTGGCCCACTCGCTCGGGCTTCGACAAGTTCTACGGCTTTATGGGTGGCGAGACAAATCAGTGGGCGCCATTTTTGTACGACGGGATGACTCCGGTCGAACTGCCCAAGGATCCAAACTACCATTTCATGACAGACATGACGGACAAGGCGATCAGTTGGATGAGTGCTGAGAAATCTCTCACGCCTGACAAGCCCTTCTTTATGTATTTCGCGCCTGGTGCGACACATGCGCCACATCATGTACCCAAAGAATGGATCGCCAAGTACAAAGGAAAGTTTGATCAGGGTTGGGACAAGATGCGCGAGGAAACGCTGGCCCGCCAAATAAAGCTTGGCGTGGTGCCGGCCGGCACAAAGCTCGCACCAAAGCCGGAAGCTATTAAGGACTGGAACACGCTGACGGCCGACGAGAAAAAGTTGTTTGCACGCCAGATGGAGGTCTTCGCTGGCTTTGGCGAGTACTGTGACACAGAAATCGGAAGGCTTATTGATGCGATTGGCGATACAGGTCAACTCGACAACACACTCATTTTCTACATCGTCGGCGACAACGGTACCAGCGCGGAAGGCGGCATGAGCGGACTCTACAACGAGATGACCTATTTCAACGGCCAGCGCGAGGCCGTTGAAGATATCCTGAAACATTACGACAACCTCGGTGACGCAACGACTTACCCACACTTCGCAGCCGGCTGGGCAGTTGCCGGCGACACTCCGTTTGCCTGGACGAAGCAGGTGCCTGCCGATTACGGCGGCACCCGCAACGGACTGATCATCCACTGGCCCAAGGGCATCACCGCTAAGAACGAGGTGCGCTCGCAGTGGCATCACGTCATCGACGTCGCTCCAACCATCCTTGAGGCGGCGGGCTTGCCTGAGCCGAAGAGTGTAAACGGAACAGTACAAACACCACTCGAAGGAGTGAGCATGGTCTACACCTTCGCTAATGCAAAGGCACCGGACCGTCACACTACCCAGTACTTCGAGATCTTCGGCAACCGCGCTATCTACAACGACGGTTGGCTAGCTCGAACAATTCATCGGGCTGCGTGGGAATTCAAACCTCGCGGCACGCTCGAAGCGGACGTGTGGGAGTTGTTTGACACCCGCTCGGACTTCAGCCTAGCGAACGACCTGGCTAGGCAAAATCCCGCAAAACTTAAGGAGCTGCAAGCCCTCTTCCTTTCGGAAGCCGTCAAGTACCACGTGCTGCCTCTGGATGATCGAACGCTGGAACGTCTAAACGCGGCAAATGTAGGGCGCCCCGAGCTGATGGGCGGGCGTACGACTCTTAATGTGTTCAACGGAATGCTCGGCATGTCCGAGAACGCCTTTATCAACGTCAAGAACAGATCCCACACTATCACCGCGGAAGTTGAGAATGGGACCAACGGAGCCATCCTGGCCCAAGCCGGCCGCTTTGGTGGCTGGAGCTTGTACGTGAAAGACGGCAAGCCGATGTACACGTACAACTTTTTGGGACTACAGGAATACACGGTTGCAGCGACTGCAGCGTTGCCCGCGGGGAAAGTCACGATCCGTTTCGAGTTCGTCTACGACGGTGGTGGCACCGGCAAAGGCGGAGTAGGTACGCTTTTGGTCAACGGGCAAAAGGTAGCCTCGGGTCGGATTGAACAAACCCAATGTTGCATGTTCTCAGCAGACGAAGGCGCCGACGTTGGTGTTGACGAGGGAACGGCGGTCAGCGCTGGCTATGCGGTGCCGTTCAAATTCAACGGGATGATCAAAAAAGTAACGATCGAGCTTAAGCCGATGACGACGGCATCCGCGATCGAGGCAGAGGAGGCGCGGAAGAAAGCCGCTCTCAAGATCGGGCTATCTAATTAACGCGTCATCTCTCAAGTAGATGAGCTTCCATCATTGAAAGGAAAATGAAATCAATGTCATTCAATCCCAAGCCAGGGACCATGGTCAGCGTTGTTTTAGTTTTAGCGAGTATTGGCGCAATCAGAATTAACGCCCAGACCCCGATTGAGAACTCGTCAACGATTACTGCGGCAACGACGGCTTCAACCGATTCGCCAAAGACAATTGACAGTAAGAAGTCTGCCGTCACTGCCAGTGTTGACGTTCGTCTGAGTGGTCCACTTACAACCTCGCCGGAGACGCCAGTCCCACAAGCCGTGGACCAGGACAAATGGCAGTTTCAAGTTACTCCGTATTTCTGGCTCGCAGGATTACATGGCACAGGCGGTGTTGGCAACCGCACCACCCGAGTTGACGAGAGTTTCAGCGATGTCTTTGACGCGTTGAATTTCGCCTTCATGGGAACGTTTGAAGCACGTAAAGGAAAGTTTATTTCGCTCACTGACTTGGAATACGTGAGTGTCTCGGACGACAAGGCGACACCCGGCCCATTCTTCTCCACAGTCGATGCAGGCTTCAAGACTTTCATCTTCGATCAAGAGGTTGGCTACCGTCTTTTGGACAACTCTCAAGGCGCCACGCTCGACGTCTTGGGAGGCGCTCGAGTGTGGCGTGTGAAGACGGACTTCGAGTTCGGTGCTGGAATCCTGCCGGCAACGCGGATTGAAGCCAGTCGAAGTTGGGTTGATGCGGTGGGTGGCCTACGCGGGAAAATGGCTTTGTCGGAGAAGCTGTTTCTCACCGGCAAATTTGATCTCGGCGGTGGTGGCTCTAAGTTTACGTGGCAGGTGTTTGGCGGCGCCGGCTACAACCTGAACCCTAAGATTGCGCTGATATTTGGTTACCGAGCGTTGGATGTCGACTACGACAAGAACAATTTTGTTTTCGATATGAACCAGCGTGGACCAATTGTTGGAATTGGATTCAGGTTCTAATTCAGGGACCAAACAGATACAACCGATCTCGCACAACTTCCAATGCCAAAGGACAAGTCTTTTTCATGTCTTGGTTCGGCTCTATGTGTCGGTGTTTCTGCTGTCAGGATCGTCGCGCTCACACTGTTTCTCTTTGTGTTTGTGATCGCCATTCCATCTGCCAAGGCACAAGAGTCCGATACGCGCAATGAGTTTTGGCCCGAGATCGATGTTTACATAAATGTGAAGCCGAAGGTCAGGCTTTTCCTGCTTGCCACCATAAGTAAGTCGGTTGAGGACGGCGAGATTCGTAATGCTCAGAGCTTCGAAGCCCAGATCGGAGCGCACATCGATTACATTCCAAACGATCATCTTATCCTCCGCAATAGTTATCGTTACGGAACTTCCGTAGGAGACTCTGATGATCCTTTCAAGGAGCACAGACTACTGACCGAGCAGACGCTGAGAAAGTTGCTTCCAGGTGATCTGCTGTTGAGCGACCGCAATCGTGAAGATTTCCGTTTCGTCAACGGAGACTTTTCGTTTCGTTATCGTAATCGGGTGACGATTGAGCGGGAGGTTCACCTCTTCAAAGAACGGACGATCACACCTTATGCCTCAGCGGAGATCTTTTACGACACGCGCTACAACGCCTGGAACCGACAGCGTTTCGCCGTCGGCTTTCAGCAATCATTGAGGCGTGGTCGGCTTAGAAGAATGCTGCTGCCCAAGCGCCAAGTCATCCTGGATCTGTACTACATGCGGCAAAACGACAGCCGCTCTGAAACCCAGCACGTCAATGGCATAGGCGCCGCCCTGGCGTTCTACTTTTGAATACGTGGGGGCACTCCCTATGACCGAACCTGAATGTTAGACAAGCCTCTAGAATTCTCGCTTGCATCAGGTGGCCACTGTTTAACTTTTCCCGTCGGGCAAACCTGTCTGGATACTAACTGGAGTTAGCTGGCGAAATGGCAATTGCTCGTAGTGTTTGAAAATTATCGGCGCCCGAAAGCATTCTTATACCGAGCTAAATCTTTTGACAAAGCGAGTTTAAACTTAGTTTAATAAGTTTAGCTTCTGCGCAGATGGGTCACGGCCCTGCCTTCGCAAACCCCTGACTGGAGATATCTCAATGAAAGTTAATGGAAAAACACAGATTCCGAACTTGCTAGTTTACGCTGTGATGTATGCCATCGTATTCGGAATTAGTATCTGGCTGTTAATCGCCCATAAAGAAAACCCCACCAATTGGTTGCTATACGTCCTCATGGTTGTCGCAGTCTTGGCAGGATTGGTCCATTTCATTGTGCATTCACGAAAGCAACAAAAACAATCTGCATAGCGGTATCAAACCCGCACGGAACATATGAAGGTCGGGAGAAGCCTTTTGGTGAATCCTGACCTTTTTATATGTGAAGTTACTTAATAGAAGAAGACAGGCGAATCTGACTAGCCACAGAGGGAGAAAGGCGTAAGCAAGATCTTTATCTTGCTTGCGCCCTTCCCAATCACCGGTAAAAAGTAACCAGAATGCTGTTGCCTGTGAGTCGGACCATTGAGGGACGCCCTACAAGTTTATGGCTGGCCGAACCTTTGGCGGTACTCAAGCGATGAGATAAATGCCTTGACCATTTCTGCGGCAATGTAATTGCCGTTGAACTGATTTAGCTTATTAAGCCAGAAATTGAAACCGTCAAGGTTGTTATCTGGTGCGTCGTCAGGATTTCTTCTCAAGTAACCGAAATACTGCATCAGCACGAATGCTGAGTTGAATTCCTTTTGCTGGAAGGCTGGGCTGTCTACGAGCTGACGGATGATTGAAGCCCTGGTCTCCGAACTTGCCTGGAGATCAGCCACCATTGAGTCATGTAGCGTTACATCTGCGATCCCAGCATTGCTGAACAGCGTGTCGATGAACTGAGCATCTGACATGTTATCGTACTTGCTTCTGAATGCGGCCGTGTTCACCCACTGATCAATAAAGGCAGCCTTGTTTGCCGCGAGCTGAGCTTCCCAGCCCGGGGCTCCAACAATTACGCCCTTACCGATCTCTTGTGTGTCGCGCACAAACGCTCGATAACGCGGCATGTCTCCATAGGAAGCCTTTTGCAACAGATAGATCATGTAGCCTGTCTGCTGGAATTCGATCGATAGGAAGTACGCAGCGGAGACGTTAATTCGCTTTACAAGCACGCAATTCGCGTTTGAACCACACGTTGTGATCTGATTCGTCCAGAAGTCGAAACCGGAAGGATCTGGCTCACGATTCAGGAAGTCTACGTAATGTTGTCGGACGTAGAATGGAGCGTCATCTATCGGATTCAACTGCGTGGAAACGAAGTCATTGTCTGTTATCGTCACACTTGCTGACGACTGTGTGCCGACATTGACTCCTTGCGGATTGTTAAGTAGCACCGAGAATTGTTCGTCGCCCTCAACGTGAGCGTCATTGGTGATGAAGACGATAAAGCTCTTTGATGTCTCGCCTGGGGCAAAGCTCAGTTTTCCAACGGACGTCGTGTAGTCATTTCTTTCGGTCGCACTTGAGTCGAAAGTGCCGTACTCAATTGAAGCCGGGTTAGATGTATTACCTGAACGCGTTACGTTGATGGTGATACTGCCCCCGCCTTCATTCACGTTATAACTCGATGCTCCAAACTGAACCGTGTCACCAGGCGGCGCTGGAGTCGGCGTCGGCGTAGCCGACGGATCTGGAGTTGGCGTCGGTGACGGATTTGGAGTCGGCGTTGGCGACGGATTCGGCGTCGGCGTTGGTGACGGATTCGGCGTCGGCGTTGGCGACGGATTCGGAGTTGGCGTCGGCGACGGATTTGGAGTCGGCGTTGGCGACGGATTCGGAGTTGGCGTCGGTGACGGAGTTGGCGTTGGCGACGGATTTGGCGTCGGCGTTGGCGTTGGTGTGGAAGCCGCATCATCGTCGGTGATCGTACTCACCCCCTGCGCGTCCGAGATGGTTGCCAGAGTGGGGTTCGAAAGATTTACGAAGAATGTTTCATTCGATTCGACGTTGGTGTCGCCATTCACTGAGGTATCCACTTCATCATCTGTTTCACCCGGGGCAAACGTGATAGTGCCCGAATCGCCGTTGTAGTCGCTTCCAGGATGTTCGGTGGCTGTGCCGTCCGCCGTCGCGTAGTTCACAGTCACTGTCTGGCCAGATGCGGCTGATAGGCTGACCGGAAAGACTGCATCAGTCAGTCCACTATTACCTTCTGTGACGCTCACATCTCCAACTGAGAGCGCCGGAAGAGGATCATCATTGGTGATCGTGCCGCGCGCTTCGGGATCCACAAGACTGGCATTCATTGACCTTCTAAGTGTTACCAGAAACGTTTCGTCGATTTCGTTCAACGTCTCGCCGTTTACCGAAACGATGATGTTTTTTGTTGTCTCGCCAGGATTGAAAGTTATGGTGCTGGATCCGGAGGTGTAGTCATCCGGGGAAGTGGCGGTCTCGTCACCGGTTGCGTAGTCAACTGTAACCGTTTGACTGCTTGCTGCGGAAAGCGTCAGAGTGAACACAGCTTGCACAGTTCCGCTGTTGCCTTCTGCTACGGTTACATTACTGAACGAAATAGATGGTGGTGTTGGTCCAACAGCCGGAACGCGGACCAGCACGACGTCATTGCCGGTACCGCCCAGGTAGCTGATCGTGAAGGGCATTCCGCCAAGTACTACCGTCGCTCCCTCAGCCAGTCCGGCAAAGGTGCCCACGACGGCGTCATTACCGTCATTGTTGATAATCGTAAAAATATTACCAACTGTTGATTGAAAGTTTGCGGAGGCGTCTAGTGAACTGCCGCCGAGATTAATCGTTCCGTTTACGTTGAGTTGTCTGTACCCGCTGCCGGCGAGTGTTCCATTCAAATCTACGACGAAGGAGGTGGCTGGGTTGAGTGATACATTGCCGCTGTTCAAGATTCCCGGTAGCGACGCTCCAGGTCTAATTGAACCGCCGCTCGCCGTGATCGCGCCGACCCGTCCACTACCGCCGAGAAGTCCACCGACCAGATTCACACTACTGCTGGATTGCGAACCATTGACGAGCAAAGTTCCCGCGGTCAGCGTGGTGGTGCCTGTGTAGGTGTTATTTGCTGAGAGCGTTAACGTTCCTGTGCCGCTCTTGGTTATTGCTCCTGAGCTACTAATCAAACCATTACCAAGTACGTTACCAGCCCCTGTCACAGTCAGCAGGTTTCCATTTAAATTAAGCTGACCATTCAGAGCTAACGTCGTTCCGTTGTTTCCGGAGGTGAAAGCCTGGCCTCCGTCCAAGCGAAGGGGCAGAGAGAGCGTGTTTGTGCCTGTCGAATTGGAAGTATTGATACCACCCGTAAGAGCCAGTGAGTTCTTTCTGAGATTGTAGTTACTTCCAGAGAAGTTAAGTGAGGTGAAGCTCGTTAAACTCGGGTAGTTATTTCTGATCGATTTGCGTTTTATACCTGCAGGGAAGAACAGTTCGTCACCTTCGGTCGGAGCCACGTTATTAGCCCAGTTTGTGGGGCTACTCAATGTGGTTGGGGGATGACCACCCGTCCACGTACGCTGTGTTGCCGTAAAAGCTACGGTCGGTACTTTAAGGCCGGCTAACAACAACGCGGCGAGTAAGAGCAGAGAGACAGATCGTGATGACTCCCGTATGAAGTTTTGCTTAGACACTCCGAATAACCTCCGACAAAATGTTCATCAAACTCGAAAACCGATCGGCCCGGGCAAAGGGCCTTTGTCGGCTTCAGCCAAGAGTAAAGCTTTAATTCATTTCAATTTTCAGAGTGACAGAAAACTTCACCCCACTCTTGGGCACCATTGCGCAACGTATGTGCCACAAACGTGGCAGGTTGGGCCAACAGTTGAGAAGAACCCCATTTTAACGATGGGTTTTATGGTGTTATGTGGCGAAAAGGTGCGGCGTTTAGACCATGTCCATTGGTCCAACCCAGTTGTTGTTGTATTCGCTTAACGCTTTCTGACCGAAAGCTGACCGAAAGCGGTCTCAAAGACATAGTGCGGATATTTAAGGGTAGAGAGTTTGACGTCCCTATACGGGAGTCGAACCCCGAATCGTCGGGGTCGCCGCGGTGAAAGAGAAGAGACCTATTGTAATTCAAGGGAACTTAGCGGCATGGATAGCACGCTACCGCACTTTGAGGACTAGGGGAACGCTTATTGGACCTTTAATGGACGCACCGCCTGTGGTGAGCGTGAAGGAAAACATCTTCATGATGAACGCCGACATTCAGTGGACTTGTATTCTCGTGCTGGCACACCTCGAGAAACTCTGCGCCCGATCTCTGTCGAAAATCGGTTGCAGGATTTCGGCAGCCATCGTTGGACATCTTAGAATCCCGCTCGACGGATCATTTCGTCAAATCGCGGGTCGCCGCGTAGAGAGTCGAGGGCGGGATCGGTTTTCAAGAAGGTGATACTCGCTGACCGGTACTTGAAAGCCTCGTTGAGGGATTCCAAAGCCTGATCTTTGTCGCCGAGGAGTGCCGACAGAACGCCGACTCTATAGTGTCCCGGCGAAAATTTTTCCTTTTGCGTCTTCTCCAGCGTGATCGCCCTCTGCCTTTGCAAGGCTCCCTGCCAGCCAGAGTTTTGATAAGCTGCATTAAGTTGGGTTATCAGTTCACTGCTGGTATGGGCTTGCTCGTGGTATTTCATAAACCACTCGAAAGCCTGCGCATGGTCGCCTTTCGCATGGTATGCCAGCCACAGGTTGTCGTAAGCCGAAACGAAACCCGGGTCCATTTCGACCACGCGTTTCAGTTCTTCTATCGATTCGTCATAACGCCGGGCCAGGTACAAAACCCAACCGTAAATCCGGTGATGAAAAATATTTGTCGGATTACGATCGATCGCCGTTTTCATCGCGGCGACAGCTTCGTTGAACCGGCCGGAATTGGCCAAACGATTGCCGTACCAGCGGTATGCGTAATCTGACGAAGGATTCAGTTCGATCGCACGGAGGAAATGCTTTTCGCCCTCCACAAAGTTCCAACGGAAATCCGTGTTGAAGATACCGAGGACCGCATACGCCTCCGGGAGGTTGGCATCAAGCTCCAAGGCACGCTCGAGCGCGGGCCTGGCTATCTCGTATTCAACGGCCGGCGGATTATCGCCCATATGAGAATATGCGCAATGGGCGTGACCTTTGCCGACCCAGGCGGCAGCATAGTTCGGGTCGAGATTAATCGCCTGATTGAAGAGCTCGATCGAACGTATGGTGTCGGCCTTATCTCCTTTCTCGACCAAATACATCCCTTGCAAATATAGCCGATAGGCTTCCTCGCTGGTTGTTCCACGCTTTGGTTCATAACCGTTATTAGCTCCGCCGAATCTTGCAATGAGTTTGCTGCCGATAGCGGCTGCGATCGCGTCCTGCGCAGAAAACAGATCTCTCGAATCTTTCTCAACACTAAATGTGTCTTCAACCTTGCCAGTCGCCACGTCCAGAAGCTGCGAAGTCACCTTGATCTTGTCGTTCGCGATCTGATAATTCGAGGCGAGTACAAAATCGACCTTCTGCTCTTTTCCGATCTCAATGAGGTCCCGGTCCAGTTCTACATAATTGCGAACCGCGTGAAGCTGCCTCACGATCAGATTTCGGGAAGAGCTGAGCTTCAGAATCACAGAATCTGCGATCCCAAGCTCGTAAATCTGGTCGCGGTTCCCCGCGTTGATAGGTTTGAGGGGCAAGACAGCGATTGATTTTTTGCCGTCCGCACCCAAAGCTGGTTTTCCCCTATAGAGAAAGTAATAGCCAAGGCTGATTGCTCCGATAAGTAGCGCCAAAAGCGCAAAACCGGCGAGCGCTTTACGCTGTGTGATTGTCCCCGACAAACTGTTCTGCGTTTTGGCGGTTCTCTGGTTCGCGTCGCCCGTCCTCGCTTGAGGAAATGACGTTGAGTTTCCAGCATTCGTCGCAAATGAGCGCTCCAGTTCTGCTTCTGGTTTGACCGCTTGCAGTGCTTGCGCAGTGGTTTTAATAGGAGCTGCTGAATTTTCTTTATCGCTCGTTGCAGCGAGAGAAAGCATCGCCCTCTGCGCTTGGCTCTCTTCGTCTGTCATTGTGGCGGCTTTGATAATTTGCTTTTCAGCTTCCGCGCGTTTATCTGGTGCTGAACTGCGTTCGAGCTTTGATTGAAAAGCCGATTCGTCTTTGAGTTCTTCGAGGTCGGCGAGCAAACTATTCGCCGCGCCATATCGCTCGTCGGCTTTTTTCGCCAGACATTTTTTGATAATTCTTTCTATTTCGGGTGGATAACTGGTAATAAACTGCGACACCGGCGGCGGCTCTTTTTCCAGAATAGCGACAATCGTGTGGTTGCCGGTTTCGCCTCTAAAAGGCTGCTCACCGGTGAGCATTTCATAAAGCAGTATGCCAAAGCTGAAGATATCGGTTCTCGCATCGACCGTGTTACCTCTGGCTTGTTCTGGCGACATATAATTGACTGTGCCCAGAATCGCGCCTTTGGCCGTCAGACTCTGTCTGATGGTCGGTTCTTCCAGGTTGAGAATGGATTTGTTCTTTTGCGCGACCAGTTTCGCCAGCCCGAAATCCAAAACCTTCACATACCCGTCTGGACGAATCATTATGTTTTCCGGCTTGATGTCGCGATGAACCAGATGCGCTTTGTGCGCGGCTGACAGTGCGCCGCTTATTTGTATTGAAATGTTGAGAATCTCGGGCAACCTCAGACTTGATTCTCGGATGATTTCACGCAGGGTTTTGCCTTCGACGTATTCGCTGACGATAAAACGCGCGTCCTCGGCTTCACCGAATTCGTAAATCGTTAAAATGTTTGGATGGTTCAAAGCCGACGCGGCTTTCGCTTCAGAGACAAATCTTTGGAGATTCGATTCATCCTGACTGAATTCTTCGTTGAGAATTTTAATCGCTACTTTTCTGTCAAGTGTTTTGTCTCTGGCAAGATAGACCTCGCCCATTCCACCGACACCGATTTGATCGATGATTTCGTAACGCCCGAAACATTTTCCCGCTTCGAGTTTTCGTGCTTGACTTTCAATCACGTCTGCAAATTTGGCGATGGCTGGCGTTTCCAGAAAGCTGCCGGCACCGTCGAATGATGACAAGAGTGATTCGACTTCGCGGCACAAGGTTTTATCGTCGCCGCAAACTTCACTGACAAATCTTGCGCGTTCCTCGGGCTTTTGACCCAAGGCATCGTCAAAAATCCTTTTCGCTTGTTCCCAGTGTTCGCTTGCCACTATTTCCAAATTTCACACCACGCTCGTGTTTATTAGCAAAATACTTTTGTAAAACAGTTCAAAATTTATTTCGTCAAATACCTTCGCTGCCCGGAAGTTCTCCATGCGTTTTTGCCTTTGTTAGCTCGCGGTGCAGCCAGGCCTTCGCCATGCGCCAGTCGCGTTTGACGGTTGATTCGGAGCTGCCCAAAACTTCCGCCGTTTCAACCACGTCCAATCCGCTAAAAAATCGAAGTTCGACGACCTTTGCCATTTGTGCTTCCTTTGCCGCAAGCCGGTTTAAGGCTTCGTCAAGCGCGAGCAAATCCAAATCGGTTTGGCCGACGCTAATCGTCAAAGCATTTTCAAGAGGCAAATCGCTGTGGACGCCGCCGCGTCTGACGCGATGTTTGGATTTGGCGTAATCAATCAGAATACGCCGCATCATTGTCGCAGCGATGGCGAAAAAGTGAGAACGGCTCTCCCAAGCAACCGACTTTTGTCCGGCTAACTTGAGATAAGCCTCGTGAACCAGAGCGGTGGTTTGGAGGGTGTGTCCTGCGCGCTCTTTTTGTAAATATCGATGCGCCTGCCTATGGAGTTCCTTATAGACGAATTCAAGCAAAGCATCATTCGAATCGCTGTTCCGGTTATCGCTCCAATCGCGTAAGCCTCCCGTTATTTCATGTCCTGGACGCTGTTTATTCGTCATTTCAAGCCCGGTTTGTTTTTGGGAAACGCCTTTATTCTTAACCACGAAGCTATACCTTTTTGATCGTGAAGTAAATTCTCGATGAAATTTGGCAACTAGCGTTTGCGGCAATCGTGGTCGTGTTCTCGACAGTGGCCGTCGCGGCAGTTTTAACGCTGCCGTCCATGCTGAGCGGGGTGATTCTCGCGAGGGGAAGTTTTACGGATCAGACCGACATTAAATTTCAAGATCATGGGGCAGGGCCAAGAGGTGATTAATCGCCCGCAATTGCTGGCGTCGTGACACTCGTAGCTGGCTCGTCAACCAGTGGTCTCACTCCTTCTTAACAGGGGTTTTTCAATCACAACAATTAACGTTTTAACCGAATACGTCAATCTTTCTAAATCGATTTGACCTGTGTTTTCAAAAACTGTCGCGCTAATAAACAGAGAAGAGAATTCCTCTCAATAGAAATGAAGGAGAAGAAATGAAAAGACAATTCTTAATTCTAATCGCAATCGCGGCTTTCGTCATCGCTCTACCAACAAACGCCTTCGGACAGACGGCTGTTGTGAAAGCGAACGTCAGATTCGATTTTCAAATCGGCGAGCGCACTTACCCAGCCGGCGAGTATCGGATCAGCATTGGGAGTGACAACTTTATTCGAATCACCAGCGTTAGCGACGCGAGCAACTCACAATTCCTCCCTGCCAACCATTCAAACGGGGGCAAAGAGCAAAGGTCGAGATTGGTTTTCTCCAAATACGGCGAGGATTATTTTCTGACCGAAATTGTTCTCGACTGCCAACAATGGGACTACTTGATTCCCGCTTCGCGCCGTCAACGCGACAGTGAAAAGCATTTAGCTTCTCACATCACGCGTAAAACTGAAGTCCGTTTGGCAAAATAATCGCCAAACTCAAATTTCAAAACTCTGTCGCGCCAATAAATAGAGTGAAAACTCCCACTAGGGATTGAACCTCTCTTGTTTGAAATGCGAGCCCTCCCGAAGTTTGGTTACCAACCTGAAGCAGCAAAAGTAATTCCTTGATCAATTTAGCTGACTCAGATCAACGAAAGGACACATCAATGAAACTGAATCCTCAAACCTGCTTGGCTATAGCCATCCTGTCAATACTCCTTACAGCTCCAATACACGCGCGGGCCGATGCTGTCTCCGACTGGAATGGAATCGCCTTGCAAACGATTTCCGCATCAGTCCCTGCGCGACCTGGTCCAGTTACGTTTGTCGACATGGCGCTAGTACAAGTCGCTGTCTACGACGCAGTTCAGGCAATCGAAAAGGAATACAAACCTTATCACGCAGAGATCCCGGGCGCACAAGGTTCATCAGCAGCGGCGGCTGCGAAGGCTGCGCACGACATGCTCGTGAATCTCTTCCCGTTACAGACAGCGTCGCTGGACAACACTTATAACCAATATCTGGCAGATCACGGCCTCTCGCCTTTGGATCCGGGTGTGGCAGTAGGTGCGGCGGCTGCGCTTGATATTATCAGCCTGAGGGCAAATGACGGCCGCTTTCCTCCAGGTCAGGTTGCGTTTTTGGGTGGTACCAACCCTGGAGAGTGGCGCCCAACAGAGTCCTTTATAGGTGCACCCCCATCACCCCCATCATTTGCAGCCATGGCCACACCGTGGTTAGGCAGAGTCACACCATTCACACTGAAGAGTGCTGATCAATATCGCGCCGCGGCGCCGCCACCGTTAACGAGTCATGAATACACGGAAGCCTACGAGGAGGTTAAGGCGATGGGAGCGCGGTTCAATAGCTTGCGAACACCCGAGCAGACTGACCTCGCAATCTTCTGGGCCGCTAACTACTCAGTACTTTGGAACCGTGTGGTTCAGGGCATCGTTGCGGAACACATCGACAACATAAGCGATAGTTCCAGGTTGTTCGCTTTGGTGAACCTTGCGATGGGAGATGCGATCATCACATCGTGGGATAGCAAGAATACCTACGTGTCGTGGCGACCTCTTACTGCCATTCGGTTAGGAAACGACGATACAAACCCAGACACGGTAGGTGATCCTACGTGGCAACCGCTAATCAATACGCCGAATTACCCTGACCATAGTTCTGGCGCAAACAATGTCACTGCCGCTGCAACCCGCAGCCTTTCGCTCTTCTTTGGAACAGACGACATGACTTTTTTGGTGAGGACGACAAATGGTGCAGCAATTCAGCAGACAAGAACTTATGACCGATTCTCGGATGCTGCCGCTGAGGTTGTCGTCGCCCGAATTCACGAGGGCATCCATTTTCGATTTGCCGACGAAGATGCACGCAAGCAGGGAAGGCACGTGGCGCAATGGGCTTTCGGTCATTTTCTCAAACCACTAGAATAGAGAATCGAATCAAACATTCCCAAGACGTTACCGTGCCAAAATAGTTGGTCGTGTCCTTACAGTGAAATAGGACACGACCAAATAGTTTGAAGCGTTGACGGCTGTAAGTTATTGAGTGTATTTGGCGTCCCAAGGCATTCCGAGTTGGAACCAGATTATTGGCTAAAAGAAATGGAGACACTGCAACAAATTGACTTACTGATGTCCTGAATATGGCTTTTCATACCTCAGGCTTTATTGCAAGATTCATCCCTAAGACGAATGGAACCATCGGTTCTTTCACTTAACAGAGGGCAATGGAAATTGTTCAATTGGATTCACATCTTGGAATGATATAGTTTTTAGCAAGTGACTAATCGCCTGAAAGCCTTACTCACCAGTTGCAGAGCTCCTTATCTGGATTTTGACTCAGTTGCAGCTACGATGGCCTTTGGATGATTCCTGAGCCAATTAAACAGAGGTGTCGTAGCTCGGTAAGGTGAGCTAGTCGTACTCTTCACGAGTAGCTATAATTCGGCTGCTCCAAAGAACAGACCCGGCACAGTACGTGTCCAATCAATCACAACTGAATAGCTCTGAACAAGGTGGAATAGGAACTCAATAGGAGACCGCCATGTTGACGCAAAAACGCACCATCCTAGTAGTTTCACTCCTGGCGCTTTGCTTCTCGATCCATCCGATCCATACCGCAAAGGCCCAGCAGACCAACAAAGATATACTCGGTTCGCTGCGTTTTCGACACATCGGACCCGTGGGCAATCGTCTCACTTGCGTCGTTGGCATTCCGGATCAGCCCAATATCTACTACGTCGGTGCGGCATCCGGGGGAATTTGGAAAACTGTTGACGGGGGTGTCCATTGGGAGCCGATCTTTGATGGCCAGCCGGTCTCATCGATTGGTGCGCTGGCCATTGCTCCTTCCGACCCAAATATCGTGTGGGCCGGCACAGGTGAGCCGTGGATTCGAAGTCACATCTCAGTGGGCCAGGGAATCTACAAATCAACTGATGCGGGCAAGACGTGGACACTGATGGGATTGGAAAAAACCGGTCGCATCAGTCGCATTGTCATCGATCCAAAGAATCCTGACATCGTTCTCGTTGGCGCCCTTGGACACGCTTATGGACCACAACCGGAACGAGGAGTCTTTCGTACAACCAATGGCGGCAAAACATGGGGACGAGTGCTGTTCACAGATGAGAATAGTGGTTGTGCTCATCTTGAAATGGATCCCGGTAATCCACAGGTTCTCTTTGCCGGCATGTGGCCCCTTGAAATTCGCACGTGGCGCCGGGAAAGTGGTGGACCCGGTAGCGGTCTTTTCAAGTCGACGGACGGAGGTGTCAGTTGGAAGCGACTTTCGGGTAATGGCCTTCCAATGCGCGCGACCGGGAAAATCGTTCCTGCCATTGCACCGAACAACTCCAAACGCATTTACGCTCTGATCGAGACAGGTGATGGAGTGCCTCTGAACGGAAACGAAACTGACCGGGGCAAGCTTTGGCGGTCAGATGATGGTGGCGAAAACTGGCGTCTCGTGAGCTATGACCGAAACCTTGGCGGCCGCACTCATTATTACTTTCGTATGGCAGTTGCTCCCGACAACGAGAACGAAACGTACTACCTCACTGCTGGGTTCGCGCGCTCAACCGACGGAGGTGAGACCGCAAGGATGCTCACCGGTGGTGCCAGTCCAGGAGGCGACAATCACGACATCTGGATCGACCCAAAGAACGCCAACCGGATCGCGGTAGCCAACGACGGCGGAGTTTCAATCTCAACTACGCGTGGGCAAACGTGGTTCCGCATTCAACTTCCCATTGCCCAGATGTATCACGTCACGGTCGATAATCGAATTCCGTATTACGTTTATGGAAACGAACAGGACGATCCATCTTATCGCGGACCGAGCCGTTCGGGAGGAGGTGGCGCTGGAGGTTCCATTCCACGCAGCGCCTGGCAATCTGTCGGCGGAGGAGAGAGTGGTTGGGCCACGCCGGATCCTGGCGACGCAAACATTATTTGGTCGAGTGCTTCAGGTTCCGGCAGCGTCGGCGGCATCGTCGAACGTTACGACCTGCGCAACGGTCAAATTCGTCGGGTCGAAGTATGGCCCGACCAAACCAATGGGTCGCCGGCCGCCGATTTAAAATACAGATTTGTCTGGACGTTTCCACTGACCATTTCACCGCATGATCACAAGAAGATTTACGTCGGCAGCCAGTTTGTCCATCAGACAACCGACGATGGGCAAAGCTGGCAGGTCATCAGTCCGGATCTCACGACGAACGACAGAAGCAAACAGGGCTTTTCCGGCGGCCTGACAGGCGACAATATCGGGGTTGAGTATTTTTCGACCATTTTCGCTATTGCTGAATCGCCGAAGGAGAAGGGACTCATCTGGGTTGGAACCAACGATGGTTTGGTCCAGTTGACGCGCGATGGCGGCAAGAATTGGACCAACGTAACGAAGAACATTCCGAACCTGCCACCCTGGGGAACGGTGAGTAATATCGAGCCGTCTCGTTATGAGGCCGGCGCCGTTTATCTTACTGTCGATTTACATCAGGAGAACAGTCGCGATCCCTTTATCTACAAGTCCAAGGACTATGGAAAGACTTGGGCAGCAATCACGAACGGCATTCCGCGCAGCATGCTGAGTTATGCGCACTGCATCCGAGAGGATCCAGTGCGACGGGGACTTTTGTACGTGGGAACGGAAAATGGTCTATACGTTTCATTCAATGACGGGGAGAACTGGGAACCATTGCAAAGCAATATGCCGCGCGCGCCAGTCTATTGGATGGTTGTTCAGGAGCACTTCAATGATCTCGTGATTGCAACTTATGGTCGTGGCTTTTGGATCTTCGACGACCTCACACCAATTCAACAAATGAGTCAAACAGTTCGCGATTCAAGTGCGCACCTCTTTCCGCCACGTCCGGCTTATCGGTTTAGACAGAGCACAGTACCAGTAACAATGTCGGACGACCCTTCAGCTGGCCAGAATTCTCCCTACGGAGCGGCGATCAATTACTATCTCAAGGCGGCACCTGCCGGCGACGTTCGGATCAGTATCGCGGATGCGAAAGGCCAAACCGTTAGGACTCTCGTAGGAACCAAAAATATAGGCCTTAACCGCGTCGACTGGAATCTCGAAGACGAACAGACGACGGAGGTACGTATGAGAACTAGTCCGGCCTACGCTCCGGAGATAAAGGTCGGCGAGGATGGCACTCGCAGTGCCCCAGGTGCGCCGCGAATGTCGGTTCTGTTGCCGCCGGGCACTTACACGGTAAAGCTTTCGGCAGGAGGGCAGGAGTTTACCCAGCCGCTCGTGGTCAGGAAGGATCCGAATTCCGGCGGCTCTGAGGCTGACATCATCGCTCAGACCACGATGATGCTTGAGCTGCGTAAGGATCTTGAAACCGGCTCGGGGATGGTAAATCAAATCGAGTTAATTCGCAGTCAACTTTATAAACTGACTCCGACGTTGGCCGCATTATCAACGGTGAAGTCTGCCGCTGATGAACTTGATAAGAAATTGATCGAGATTGAGGAGAATCTGATTCAGCGGAAGCTGACTGGTCAAGGACAAGATACAGTTCGCTGGTCACCAAAGTTGTTGAGCAAGATCAACTACCTTGCGAATGGACTGAGTAGCGGAGATTTTCCTCCGACCAGGCAGCAGCGCGAAGTGCATCTGCTGTTCAAGGAGCAAATGACCAGACTGCGGCAGAGCCTGGACAGCATCTTGAACAGAGATCTGGCGTCGTTCAATAAGTTGCTTTCCGACAACAACATTATGACGGTTGTTAAGTCAGCTCCTTAGCAAATCACAAAGACCTTCGCATGGCCGCACGGTATCATCGTCTGAAAAAGAAATGGAAGTGCTGAGACAAGTTTCGTTATAGGTGACTACTGGGCACGTTACATTTGACGCTTGCGCGCGGCCGCGTCAAGCCACTGTTATGCGGCTTACTTGCATCTGATCACGGAGCTAATGAGAAATCGACGGCCCATCCTGCTACCTCTGTTTCTAATCACCTCGCCCGTCCTTGCGGCCCTACTCTTCTATTCAGCCAGTCCGGTCACTTCGCAGACACCCAATCAGAACTTGAATGCGAACATCGACAAGCCGAGTCAAAAAGCGAACCAGCTTCCGCCGAGGCCCGCGCCGGGCTCCAACCCCGAGTCACCAGCGGATATCGTCAAGGTCGATGTTGATCTCGTCAAAATCGATGCGCTGGTCTTGCAGAAGAACACTGCGCGCATCGTCGGCGGTTTGAACAAAGAAGACTTCCTGATTTACGAAGATGGAATCAAACAGGAGATCACCCACTTCAGCCAGGATGAGCTGCCGCTCTCTGTTGTAATTGCTATCGATCGGGGCCCCACGTGTCCGCATCCGAACGATGTGTGGACCTACGAAGCACATCGCGCCGCCCGTGAAGCAATCGATCGTCTCAAACCTGTCGATGAGATTGCAGTGATGGCCTTCACCGACACCACCAAGCTAATTCAGCCGTTCACTCGCAACCGGATAATGCTCGAGCAAGCGCTCAATAACATTCCTCCTTCGGTGAAACCCCCGGTCCTCGCACATTGCTTCAACCTCATGTTTTCTGACGCCGCGGAGCACATGGTCAAGGCAAGCAATCCCGCTGGGCGCCGAGTCATAATTGTGATTACAGCCATGACGCGCCTTTTCGACTGCTCGAATGCTCCTTCCAATCGTGCAGCCAGTAACGCGATTTACGAATCAGGCGCCGTCGTTTGCGCCATCATTCCGAAAGGCGTAAACCAACAGGTCGAAAATGTCCTCCAGACCTTTGCTACCCGCGTGAACAAGGTTGTCGCTGCCAGATATATGGACCTGGAATACTTGGCGAACGAAACCGGTGGTGAAGTACTCGCAGACAAACGTGAAAAGCTCGGTACCACCTTCCAGACGATGATCGATCACCTGCGCAGCCGCTACAATCTGGCATTTGTCTCCACTAACAAGAACCGGGACGGGACGACGCGTAAATTGAAACTCGACATCGATCAGGCTCGACAGAAATCGCAAGGCAAATTGGTTATCAAGGCCCGACGGAGTTATATCGCGCCGCGAAGCTGATTTCGAGGAATGGATCCCGGATCCAATGAATCGAAGCTGGAAGAATTGGATTTAGAGGCCGCGACTTAGAGGGAATTTCAGAGGGAAAATCAAGTTTGGCGTCCCAAAGCATTCCGAGTTGGAACCAGATTGTTTTCTGGCCAAAGGAAATCGAAACCCTGCACAGCGTTTAGCCGATATGGGTGTCTCTTTGTCTCAGGTACATGTGACGCACGAACCGCGGCACAGTTTGCATGAGATAAAGCACCAGTTGCAACTTCCGGCTGCGGTATGACGCGTTTGCCCGCACCAATTCAACAACGGCTTCTTCGTAGCGTCGCGCAACTAGCTGCTGCTTACACTTCTCCAGCGCAATCGCTGCGTCACACTTTTCCAGTTCCCTTTCCATGTCCTTCCTCAGACCCTCCGGAAGGTCCAACTCTTTCATAAATTTCCGCAGCGCTCTGGCCTGCCCAGCAAACGATCCAACAATGTCTAAGGTGAGATTGTTCTCATGAATACGGCGCCGCGCGTGGATCTGCTTTCGATAATCAATTCGGCCGCCGCGATATGCGATCCTGGCCCACAACTCGAAGTCCTCGCCTTGTATGAAGCTCTCGTCAAAAAGTCCCGCATCGATGAGTGACTGGCGCCGCGCAACCACTGTTGACCCGATGACATTGCACTTACAAAGCACCAGACTCTCAAACGTGGCGAGGTCTTCCGACGGATTTTCGTCCATCGTGGTCATGCCTTCTTTGGCGGATTCGCCAAACATCACCGCATCACCATACACGAGATCGAGCATCGGTTCGCGTTGCAAAAACTCCCTCATCTCCTCTAAATGAGTTGCCTCCCATTGGTCGTCACTGTCAAGGAATGCGATGAACTCTGCTTTGGCGGCGAGGATTCCGCTGTTGCGCGCAGCCGCGGGACCGCCATGCGCACGTTGGATGTAAGTGATGTCGTTAAGATAGGGCTCTAGTGCCTTTTCAAACTCTGCCGTGTCAGGCGAGCCGTCGTTTACGACTATGATCTCGTAATCATTCGTGGTCTGGGCGAAGACAGACTTCAGCGCATCAGAGATGAAATGGGCCGTGTTGTAAGCGGGAATTACGACGCTGAAATAGAGTGGGTGGGGCTTTGTGGAGGCCATCTGTTCGCTTGTAATCCCATCACTGAAACCCGGAGTATATGCTTGTCCGACCCGTGAGAATGAAAGAATAAGGCTCTAACTTCTATTCTATAAGTCACCTGTCCGGGAACCGAACGACCGATCCGGTCTGAGAGGCCGTAGAAAAGCCAACAGATATTTTAGATCAAGCAACGCCGATCTTCCCACCGGAAATAACAACAGGAAAGCCAATGTTGCAACAAGAATAACAATGCCGCTGGCGGCGATGTTCAGTATTGTACTGTCGAGCACCACGAAAGAGCGAAAGGCCAGACAGGTCAGAAAGGCTCCTATCGATGCCAGTAAGAAGGGCGCCAGATGGCCATAAAGATCCCTCGTCCGAACGGGCCCTGACCGGCCCATTATCCAATACACCAATGGATTCACAACCAGCACTCGCGTTAGCGAATACGACGCTGCCACGCCAACTGCGCCCCATGGCAATCCACAAATGATCGACGCAATCGAAATAGGTGCATTGACCATGGACCATTGAAGCATCTCGCGCGAGCGACCCTGGCTCAGAAACAACCAGCCCATCGTATTTAGAACTGGTTGAAACAAAGCAGCGATACCAAGAAAGAATACTATCCGGCTGGCTGCTGTCCACTGTGAACCGAGTACTAATTGCACTATCGAATCCGCCGAAACTATCACGAGCGTTATCGCAGGCATCGTCAGCAACATCACCTTTTCTAACATGCGCAGATAGACTCGCCGGTATCGTTCAGGAGAGTCGTCCAATCTGCTCAGCACGGGAACAGCGACCATTGCAAGTGGTTCGTCCATTTGCTCTGACGGCAATGACACGAGTTGACCAGCCTTACTGAAGAGTCCGAGATTCTGTGCTCCCCAAAACTTTCCTATTAGTAAGTTGTCGAGATTTTTCGAGATGTAGTTAATAATGGAATAGCCAGTAACCTGCCCACCGAAGGTCAGCATTGACTTGGCGCCCGAGTTCCACCGTGGCAAACCAGGCCGCCAGCCACAAAGCATCACGATGCCGATGGCGCTCGTCCCCAACAGTGTCAGTTGCGAAAAAACAAGCGACCAGTAGCCCACGCCATACCACGCCATGGTAATTCCAACAACATAGCCTGCCACCATGGATACAAAAGCTATTGCGCTCAAGGTGAAAAATCGCATTTGCCTGCGCAACAACGCTTCGTGTTGCACGGACAAACCACCAAACAAAAAACCGATGGCTAGAACCACTGCGATCATCGTCAGTCGAGGTTCTGCATAAAACCACGAAAGCAACGGTGCGATCGCAATCATGATTGCCACCAGCACCCCGCTCAGACCAACGTTCACCCAAAAAAGCATGCTGATCTGATCGAAGTCGATCTCCGCTCTCTGGACCGTCGGATAAGAGAGTCCCAGGTCTTTCAGCATGGAAACGAAATTAGTGGCAACCGCCACCATTCCGATCAAACCGTAGTCCTGAGGAGTCAGAAGACGCGCCAGAATTGCAGTTGCGATAATACCGACGGCGAACTTGAGTCCGTGCGACAGTATGGTTACTGCGCCGCCTCGAACGGTGTGTCCACCGATGTCAGCCATCAAGTGGTTTGTTTCGAAATAAACGGCTGATCGATTGGTCGCCAATTCTGACTTTACCGTAACTGACTCTTCCTCCTTGATATACATGGCAAATCAGAGCAAATCCCATGAAGTGCTGTCCTTTGTGCCAAAGAACAGCGTCGTATCACTGCGTATTCATTGCCTTGACATTCTATCAGGTCAGTTTCAATCCGAGCTTTGCTTTCCCACTTTGCGATCAGCTCCATCTTACCTGAACGTCCTGTGTGGTCCAGTAAGATTGTTGAACCTGGCAAAAAAGAAACTGTGGCCTCAGATTGTGTACGACAAGAGGTTCAAGCCGATCGTATGAATACACCAACTAAAGGAAAACCACGCCAACCGGCAACGGTGAATCGTGAGTTGACCCTGCCCAGTTCGGCGTTTTCACTCGCGATAAAGTATGACAACGGTCATCCAAACCTCAGAGTCACATGGACACATACGTTCAAGCAATGAGTGATGAGAAACGTAAGGCGCAGAGTAAGGTTGTCGAGATGATTATGCCTGGCATTCGCAGGGCAGCGCGTTAGGTTAATGGACGCCTATCGGACGCGCAGTGAAAATGGGACTCTTTGTACATGATTGATAATTTGGCGTCCCGTACGGGAGTCGAACCCGTGTCGTCGCCGTTAAAGAGAAGCGACCTATTGTAATTCAGTGGAACTTTGCGGCATGGATAGCACTCTACCGCACTTTGGAGATTCACGGGAACGCTTATTGGACGTTTAATGGACGCGCGATAAATGAAGTAAGAGTTGGAATAGCTTCTCGAGTATTAGGAAGATTACCAATACTTCCAGCGCGGTATGACGTGGGGCTCGAATGCAAAAGGATTGGCCGCGCCTGGTGTCACGACTACTCGCACCCAACCCACTTGAGGTGAACCTGGTACCTCCAGCCGTGTGACATTTTCTAATCGCCGTTTCGTCGCCGACTGCACCACCGGGTGATCGACTGTGTATGTATGATCGTCACCGTGCGCAATCAACACTGGGCCCGCGAACCGTTGAGCTTCGTCTTCCAGGGTTGTGAGGAACGGTTCGAATGGCTGACGATCTGGATCGTCAAGAGCGTCGTCGAAGTCCGGACAAGCATGAAAACTAATAACAACAGCAGACGCATTCAACGTCCTGGCCTCGTTGAAAGTTTCACGTAACCATGCGGCAGCTGCATCTGTTCTTCGCCTCGCCGCCTCATCATCGCTCGCCACGCGGCCAGGGAAGGGTTTCATTCCGTTCTGACTTCCCACCAGATTTACCGTCGCAAGAACAATTCCTTTCTGAACCCAACGAGCGTTTTCAACGAATTCCTGGTACCGCTCTCGATCGCCCTGGCTAACCAACGAAATAGAGTTCTGGCCCAGACTGCGAGTGCGATTGGTGAAAAAGATCTGTCGGATTCGATTAAGTCGTTCTGTTGGTTTGAAGGAGCCTGATTGTGGTTCCCAACAATCAGTCCACTCATTGTCGCCAGGCGTATAAATTAAGGGATGGCGTAGGTGGTTGAATTGTTCCAGCCTTTCTTGGTAATGCTCGTCGGTACAAGGTCGCCAGAAAATATCGCCGACATGGATCACCCAACTGACATCGTGAGAGTTCAAAGACTCGAGAACAAGACGGTACTGGATTTCTTCAAAGGAGTCATAAGGGGCATCACCGAGCACCGCGAAAGAGAAGGTTCCAGGTGGATTGGGTGTCGGGCTTTCTGGACCACGAGTGAACAGTACAAAGGCCACTAGTAACAACAGAAGAATCGCCCCGGCCCAAACTTTTCTGCGATTGGTTCTTAAGCGAAGTTTCTGAATCTCAGGCAGCTTTTCATTCTGAGAAGACATTTACTCTAATGGACATCTCAATCGAATACTCGTCATGTCGTTAAGTTTAGTTTGGTCCCTCAGATGTTTTTGATTGGAAAGAGAGAAGTCTACTTGGTTCGATACAAAACCGAAAGACGAAGGAAAATTGCCAACCGAAAATCGAGCGCTAGTTTGGTATGCTTTCATGCAGAATGTGAATTGGGACGAAGTTAATCGACGAGTTGAGTCGATGCACATCGCCAAGTGAGTCGCTGAAGCTCGTCTCTATCTTGATGAGGTGCTTTTATGAAGCCGTTTGCATTTATCGGTGGCTTAAGTCTCTCATTTCTTTACCTTGTATTCGTGGTAACGTGCACTGGAAAAGCACCTCATACTTTACCTGATGCGTCACCGGGTCCTGGCCCACCATCAGCCGATACGGGTCTTCCCCTTCGTACACTGCGCGATGTTCCATTGACCGGCGGTGCGACACGCTTCGATTATCAGAGCTTCGATCCATCCACCAATAGACTCTATATTGCGCATCTCGGTGATGGGACTCTGACCATTTTCGATTCGGCCAAGGAGACAGTAGTTGGCGATGTTAAGGAACTGTCCCGTGTTCACGGTGTCATTGCAGTTCCTGAACTTCATCGAATCTACGCTTCAGCAACCGGCACGAACGAATTAGCAATTATTGATGACAGTACCCTCCAAATCGTCGCGCGAGCTCCTGCCGGAGATTATCCCGATGGTATTGCGTATGCTAGTAAAGCAAAGAAACTCTATGTCTCGGATTTGCATGGCAAAACAGACACTGTGATCGACGCCAATACGAATCAAAGAGTGACGACAATCACGCTTGGCGGCGGTGCCGGCAATACGCAGTATGATTCAGTTTCAGAGCACATCTTTGTCACCGTGCATGGGCGAAACGAGCTCGCCGAAATTGATCCTTTTAAGGACCAAGTGATCGCGCGCTATTCAATAACCGGCTGCAGCGAACCACATGGACTATTGATTGACAACGACAACCGATTAGCGTTCGTCGCCTGCGAAGAGAATGCGAAGCTGGCAGTCTTTGATCTTGAAGCAAAGAAAATGACTGCCATTCATTCGGTGGGCGCTGACCCTGACGTCCTGGCTTTTGATAAAGGGTTCGGTCGTCTCTACGTGTCAGCGGAAAGCGGAATCGTCACGATCTTCGATGAACGTGCTCGCAAGCTTGAGAAAGTTGGTGAAGGGCTCTTCGCAGCTAACGCTCACAGTGTTGCCGTCGACGGCCTCACTCATCGAGTCTATTTCCCACTCCAAAATGTTGGTGGAAAACCCGTTCTTCGAATCGCTCTACCATCTGATAAGCAACTATGACGAACGCACAGAGGCGTTTCGATATCAAATCCGAACGCTTCAAGTCGTGGTTTTTGGTCGCACTTAGCATTCCGCTATTTGCCGTCCGCATTCAGTCTCACCAACTTCGATCAACAGAGAATCCTCAGCAATCCACGAAGGCACAGAGCAGCGAATCCAGACGCATTCAGGCCATTCGAGTCTCCGATACGATCAAGATCGATGGTGTACTCGACGAAGCCGCCTGGGCATTTGCCCAACCGGCAACAGATTTTCGTCAGGAGCGGCCGATCGAAGGCACACCGGCCTCCGAAAGGACCGAGGTGCGCGTGCTCTTTGATGATAAGAACATCTATTTTGGTATTCGTGCGTTTGATTCTGATGCCACGCATATCAACGCGCGCGAACTTGTGCGTGACGCGACTTTCGCGAACGATGACAAAGTCGAAATTCTCCTCGACACTTATCATGATCGCCGAAATGCGTTTCGCTTTGCCGTAAATCCAGTTGGAACGCAGCAAGACGCGTTGATTACGGACGAAGGTCGTGACGTCAATATTTCATGGGATGCGTCATGGGTTTCGCAAGGGCGAATCGATGCGGAGGGATTTGTGGTTGAGGTTGCGATACCACTTACCACTCTTCGTTTCACAGAGGGGATCGATACTTGGGGCTTCAATGTTGCTCGCATCATTCGCCGCAAAGATGAAGAGAACCTTTGGACTAGCTGGCAGCGCTCGTTTGGACTTGAACGCGTTTCACAGGCTGGTGAACTTGCTGGAGTTGAGGAGATTCGCCGTCGCCGCCTACGTGAGGTCAAGCCTTATGCTTCAGGCGAATGGCGCCAAGGTGTACCGCAGGTCGGGGCTGCGGGCGTTGATGCCGGCGTGCGTGCTCGCGTCGGACTGGAGGTTGCGAAGCTCGGCATCACGCCGTCTTTGACCGCTGAATTCACGGTCAATCCTGATTTTGGCCAGGCCGAAGTCGATAATCAGATTGTCAACCTTACCCGGTTTTCTGTTTTCTTTCCTGAAAAGCGAGACTTCTTTCTGGAGAACTCGGGAATCTTTCTCTTTGGCAGGGAAGGAGAGAATCAAGCTTTCTTTACGCGACGCATTGGATTGACGGATGGCGGCCTGCCGCTATCCATCGACTACGGCGTGAAGGTCACCGGTAAGATTGGTGCCTACAACATTGGACTGCTGCAAGTGCAGACGCGAAAGTTAGGCCAGGTCTCAACCGGTTTCGGTATTCCGCGTCAACAGTTCTCTGTCCTTCGAGTGAAGCGTGACATTCTCAAGCGTTCCTATATCGGAGCCATCCTTGTCAATCGTCAGGGAGCCACTGCAGCAGGCGGCAACGATTACAATCGCGTTGGTGGCGCCGACGCTGAATTCAATCTCACTGATCACTACACATTTAAGGCGTTCTGGATGGGCTCGGCGACACCCGGAGTTCGGTCAAGCGCCGGCTCGTCGCGCCTTGAATCGATCTTCGAAAACGATCTCTATCGGTTCATCACCGTGTATGAAGATGTCGGTGCTAAGTTCAATCCCGAAGTTGGTTTCATCGAACGCAACGCCATTCATCAATACTTTGGTCAACTAGCCTACAAACCACGACCCAAATTCATCCCGCACGTACAGCAGATGGAGTTTGAGACGCAGATCGAATACTACAGCGACCGGGCGAATAAACTCGCTACCCGGCAGACAGAGCTCTCCTGGGAAACCATCTTCAAGAACTCTTCGGAGTTTTTCTTCCGACCTATCGAAGACGTGACTGATGTGCTCTCTGAGCCATTTGAGATTCGCCCTGGCATCGTTATTCCCGTTGGTACATATCACTTCAACCGACCGCGAGTCTCTTAC
>JBKPQV010000736.1:0-7206 GCA_046734235.1 Acidobacteriota bacterium | reverse complement strand
GTACTATCCGTACCACCAGCAAATATTCCTGCACCGGAATTCGATGTTCGACTACCGTCCTGAAGAGTTAAGCCTGATAAAGCGAAGTCGAAGTTTGCGAAAGGCGCCGTGAAATCAACGAAGAATATTCGCTGAGCAGCGATGTTTTGATCGATGATCGTCGTTGCCGATCCTGCTCCAATTAATGTTGTTCCATCTCCGTCGACTACGATGTCGCCTCCCGCATTCGTCAAGTTGTAGGTGCCGGCAGGTATATTGATCGTTGTAGGTTGGTTAGCAGCGTTAATCGCAAAAGTTTGAATTGCTCCGCGAATACTGCAGTCATTCGGAGCAGCCGTGCAGGCACTCAACGTGGGATCATCGGTCGTGGTGTCGACTGTTACGCTCGTCGCGGCCAGTATTGTGATGCGGTCTTTTTGGGCTGAAGCATCACTGATCGTGATTATGTCGTAACTGCCATCGACTTTCCGTGGCATGTCTAACATTGCGGTGGGGGAGTGATCAATTTCGATAGACAGAGGTTGCGACAATAGGTCCTGTTTTGCTGCCGTCGACGTTAAGAGATTACCGGCTCCCGCGACCAGGCTCATACGATTGTTGGTGCTATCGGGAATCACCAGATCACTCGTCAACTTAACGCCGAACCGCGGGGCAATCATGGTTGCTCCATTTACGCGCACATCGTTCAAAACTCCGGCAGCTTCCCATGAGGAGCCACGCGCAGGTTGCCAAACAGGTTGATTCTCAGCATTGCGGTCTTCGCTATGGTATTCGACGTTCTCACGCGCCAACTTAAGGCTGGCAAGTTCACTCTCGCTGTAAGCTCTAGTGTCAAGTCCTGTCTGTTCGAAAACGTGAACAACACCATCAAGATCCAATACAGCTAGTTCGTGCCGGTTATTCCGATCCCACACCAACTCAGCAGAGATCAATGAACGCGCGTTAAATCCAAGTGGAAGCGTTTCAATGCGTGAACCTCCGTTTTTCGCTGGATTGTGACCGGCTCCGTGAACGATTTGAATCTCCTTGCCGACGAGAGCAGCTAAGTCGTAGTTGGGATCGTCATCTAGTGAATCGAGTACCAGTGACGTGACTTCACCGTTTAATTTAAAGGTGGCTGGCGTCCCAAGAATGCCCCCGGATTCGTCGTCAAAAACTACGATTTCTGATCCAGATTGACCTTTGACTCCTACAGCAATGTCCGAAACGCTGCCACCGAGATTGAATTTGCCTTTGGCTATGGCTGTCACACCACCAGGCAAGGGTATCCGTCGAGGCTGTTCGAAACCTTCAGGCTGGCCAGCTAATAAATAAAGAGCGTCGTCACGAGTAGCGACCAAAAAATCTGGAAAACTATCGCCCGTAAAATTACCAGCTGCTACAAAATCGGCCCGAGCGGGCACGCTAACACTCTTTACTGCTTCATTGAAGGAAGCCGGTGTGTCTCCTCTCTGTATGGCGGCAAAAGCTGCAGAACTCGTAGGAACAAATGCATCGATATTCCCGAACTCCAAGGTTATGAAGCCATCGTATCCGGTGATCAAATCTGGTGCTCCATCCAGATTGAAATCATCTGTTGCAAGCGATAATGGGCGGGCAGCTCCAGTCTGGAGCTTTTGGGTAAATTGAAAGTCACCTATAAACTTTTGCTTCGAATTCTCTTTTAGATCTCGCACGATTCGGCTGCGTGGCGTGATGACTGTCCTGTTCGGTAATGCTCCTGATTCAACTTTCGTAGTGCCGACATAACTACCTAATAGCAAAAGACCTATAACTAGGATGAACCATACACTTCGTGCTCCGCCTTTCGTCAGGTTAACGGTCGTATTTTGCTTAGTTCTGTTAAGAGGCGCGACGTAAGGCATTGAGAGCTCCTTTGGGTACTCTGCCGCTTCCGCGGTGACAGTTTTTTGAACCAGTGAGAACGAACGTTTAAGAAGGTTGCTGAAAGAAAAAACGGCAGTACTTTATACGTGGGTTCGTAGGTAGGTCAACTTCTTTTAATACTAGATAAAAAAGCTGTTGCAGTCGCTTGCAAAAGTCCTAACAAAAAGGCGCAGACCAGTTAGTCCACGCCTTTTTGATCAGTTATAAAAACAACTACTTTTTGATAGTCACGGAACTTCCTGCTCCTAACGGACTGGACGGATTTGCGGCGTCGCTAGCTCCAGGCTGATTATCGTAGACAACCTGGCCGGAAACTTTTTCCCAGATCTTGAAGCGGAACCTATCGACACCGTCACCGCCGCTCAGATCGCCGTCCATAACCGTCAGAATGAAGTCGTAACCACTCACGCCGTTCACTTTTCCAAACCCGCTGAATTGCGCACGGTTACCAGATATAACCAGGTAATCAAAATTCAATGCCTCGAACTCAAAGTTACCGAGGATGAACTCGATCAGCGTTTCTCCTTTCGGGTTTGGAACATTCTTAATGTACTTCGAGGTAAAGCCAAAACCTAGCTTCCCTGTAGTCAGGGGATCTGAAAACAGGGAACCAATGGGTGAAGAGATCCATCCGCCGCCAACGACGTAGCCGGCAGCAGGATCGTAAACTACGACTAAAGCTTCAAGATCGTCATTCGTGGTTACGTAGCTCGTCAGACCATCTTGATCGGTGATGTTTAATTTGATCTTGTAAACACCGGGTTCTTTGAACGTGTATGATCCAGTGACCGTCCCGAGCCTGGTACCGTTCGGTTCGGTAACTGTTCCTTTTACGACTGTCGCGCCATCAAGTAACCATTGGGCGGTATGTCGTTTGCCGGGCGCATCCCAGAATGTACCTGTGAAGCTAACAGTCGAATTGGTTTTGAACGCTGAGCCAGCAGTGGGTGCACTAATGTTATGGCCCACCACCACGTCCACCGTTCTTGAGGTTGCATTACCCGCGGCATCTGTACAAACGAGGGTAATCGTGTAGATTCGGCCAGTGCTTTGCCCCGCACGCTCGGCTCGCAAGCGTACGTGGTGTGCGTCCACAAACTCCCAATCCGGACTCTTGTCGCCATCACCAGTTCCAGTAACAGGCTCGTTGCTGGTGATGTTTGTAATCGAGCAGTTGACGGTGCCGGAGCAATTGTCACTTGCCGAGTAATTAATCGTGACGTCTCGCATCGTGTGATTGGGTGGCCACAACGAAGCAGGAGTCGCTGACAAACCTGTGATGGTTGGAGGGTTTGGATCCACCGTTGTAGACGCCGTCTTACTATTATTTCCCGGCACATTGTCAGGAGCATCACTAGAAGCCACTGCGGTATTGTTAATCACACTACCACCCAGATTCCCGGCGTTCACAGAAGCAACTATTTGGAACGTAGCAGTTTCTCCGGCTGCAACTGACGCCTTAGAGAACTGTCTTGCGTTACCCACTCCACCAATGGTCCAACCAGTTCCACTTGTCACAGCCGCAGATACAAAAGTCAGGCTCGACGGAAGCGTATCCGTAACCAAGGCGTTCACTGCTGCGCCACCACCGTTGTTGCGGAAGTTGATTGTGTAGGTGATGTTCGCACCAACGCACACCGGGTCAGGTGTATCCGTCTTACTTACAATCTCAACATCGACTGCATCATCGTTGAGGATTGTACCGGTTGCGGAACCTGGTGAACCTACTGCATAGCCAGCTCCGGAAACAACGGTCAATACAACCGTCTCGTCTGGCTCGCTGTTACTATCGGCTACTGGATCAATCGTGACTGTTGCGGTCGCAGACCCTCCAGCGAAAGTTACTGTGCCGTTAGGTGGTGCAAAAGTCGTTGCGCCGCTTTGCGTGTAGTCAGCGCCTGGTCCACCGAACGTGGCAGTGCCACCAACCGTGAAGTTAGCCACCAGGCTTCCCGTGAGAACTCCGGACCGGGTGAATGTATAGACGAGGTTTGTAGCCCCATCTTCGTTTATTGAGCTCGGCGACACGGCGACGCTCACATCGGTATCGTCGTTTGCAATCGTTCCTGTAGCGGAGTTAGGTGAGCCGACAAGGTATCCAGTGCCGGCAGCTACCGTCAGAACGACAGTTTCATCTGCCTCAACGGTTGAATCACCACTTGGATCAACGGTCACTATAGCCTGCGTAGCTCCCGCACCGAACTGAACACTGCCCGAACTTGCCGTGAAAGCGGAGGCGCCCGTTTGAGTGTAGTCGGAACTAAACGTTGCAGTACCACCGACGGAGAAATCCACCGTTATGGCTCCAGTCGTAACACCGTTGCGGGTGAATGTGTAGACGAGATTTGTTGGCCCATTCTCGCTAACAGATGAAGGTGCCACTGCGACGCTGACTTCCGTGTCGTCATTTTGGATTGTTCCTGTCGCACTGGCCGGTGCTCCAACTGTGTAGCCGGTGCCAGGCGCCACGGTCAGAACGGCTGTCTCGTCTGGTTCGACGGCATTGTCTTGACTGGGATCTAAGTTAACAACTGCTGTCGTGGCGCCATCAGCGAACGTGGCAGTTCCACTAGATGCCGTAAACGTGTCAGCTCCTGTTTGTGTGTAGTCAGAACCGAATCCCGCTGTTCCACTCACATTGAAGTTCACAGTTAGCACGCCACTTGGATCACTGCGTGTGAACGTGTAGGCGAGACTGCCGGCCGCGTCTTCGGCGAGAGTTGTGGGTGAGACAGATACTGACACCAGGACGTCGTCGTTATTAATAGTGCCCGTCGCCTCGGATGGAACCCCGACGTTATACCCGCTACCTGCAGCGAGGGTGAGTACTACAGTTTCATCTGGTTCTGAGTTTGTATCACCGACAGGGTCGACCGTTACTGTAGCGGTGGAGCTTCCGGGCGCAAACGTCACCGTACCCGTTGGCGGCGCAAACGTTGAGGCTCCACTTTGCGTGTAGTCGGCGCCTGGTCCACCAAACGTAGCTGTACCGCCTACAGTGAAGTTGACCAACAGACTATTTGAAACAATGCCAGTTCGAGTGAACGTATAGACGAGATTGGTAGCGCCGTTTTCATCGACAGTACCTGGCGTGACAGCAACCGTTACATCTGTATCGTCGTTAGTAATGGTGCCGGTAGCAGAGTTGGTTGGGCCAACCAGATATCCGGTTCCCGCAACCACGGTTAGAACAGCAGTCTCATCATTTTCAACCGTTGTATCTCCCGTTGGGTCAATCGTTACGGTTGCCATGGACGCGCCAGCTGGAATTGTTACGGTACCAGAGGTGCTAGTGAATGTTGTGGCCCCGATTTGCGTGTAGTCGGTACTAAATGTTGCTGTGCCACCTACTGAGAAGTTTACTGTCAGTGGATCAACGAGAATGCCCGTTCGCGTAAACGTATAAACGAGATTGGTCACTCCATTTTCATCGACAGCCGAAGGCGCGACGGCAACATTTACGTCGGTGTCGTCATTGATGATGCTTCCGGAAGCAGAGCTCGGGGCGCCGGCAACATAACCAGCCCCAGCGGCTACAGTTAAATCGACTGTCTCGTCGGGCTCGACTGTAGTGTCATTCGATGGATCGATCACGACATTAGCAGTCGCTACTCCATTCGCAAACGATACTGTTCCGTTTGCGGCTGTGAAGGTGTCTGCTCCTGATGCTGTGTAGTCAGTGCTAAACGTCGCACTGCCGCCAACATTGAAATTGACAGTTAGTGTTCCGTTCGAGTCACTTCGCGTGAAGGTGTAGACCAAGGTTCCCGCCGAATCCTCCAAAACGGAGGTTGGAGATACAGTAACACTGACCAATGTATCGTCATTGGTAATGGTCCCAGTGGCAGAACTCGGGGCACCGACGTTGTAGCCGGTTCCGGAGGTCACCGTAAGAACCACGGTTTCATCAGGTTCTCCAGTTATGTCGGCTGCCGGATCGATCGTGACCGTTGCAGTAGTCACACCAGCACCCATTAACAATGTGCCGGTCGTCGCAGTGAAAGTTGTTGCGCCGACTTGTGCATAATCACCTGGGAAGTTAGCCGTGCCACCAACGCTGAAGTTGACTGTGATGGCAGCGGTTGAAACTCCGGTACGTGTGAAAGTGTAGACAAGATTGCTCGCGCCATCTTCTGTAACTGAGCTGGGCGCGACTGCCACACTTACTTCAGTGTCATCGTTGGTAATCGTGCCGCTTGCAAGGCTGGGGGTACCGACTACGTAATCCGTGCCCGCAGTCACAGTCAGGTCAACCGTCTCGTCTGGCTCAACCGCGCCATCGACTGCCGGATCGATCGTGACCGTCGCCGTTGCCGAACCCATGGCGAACTGTACCGTTCCGACAGAACCGTCAAAGGTAGTCGCTCCAGTTTGGGTGTAGTCCGTATTAAATGTAGCAGTACCGGCTATCGAGAAATTAACGGTTAAGGTTGTATTAAGCTCGCCCGCTCGTGTGAACGTGTAGACCAGATTGCCTGCGCCGTCTTCCAACACTGAAGCTGGTGCGACTTCGACCTTGACCGGAGGATCACTGACCTGCAGTTGAAATGTGGTAGTTGAGATCGCGCCACAGTTGTCGGTCGCTGTAACAGTGACTTCAAACGTACCGCTTGGAGAAGCGTTGTTTACCGTAACAACGCCGGTTACGGGATCGCCGGAAAAGGTTCCGGTAAAACCCGGAGCCGATGCTGTCAGCAGCGTGACAGATCCATTGTCGCTTGGCGCTGCTGATGGTGTGACTGTCGTCATCGAACCAAATGCTATTGGTCCAGTAGGAGGATAAGCACCTAATACCGGAATGCTGTTTGTGTTGACCGTCACGTTCAGGGTGTCGGTATCTGTTGCGGCAAGATTATCAGTCGCCTTGAGAGTGAACGTTGCATTGGTAGCGGTGCAATCCGCAACTACATTTGCTGTCACTATGCCGGCAGGGCTAATAGCAAGCCCACTGACGGTTACACCATTCACAGTGGCCGAGGCAGCGTCGTTAACAGTGACTACTAAAGTATTGGCCGCCTGGTTGATATCACTGACGGTCGCAATCTGAGAGTTGGAAACTGGGCTGCCTTGCTGGCGCGAAACGCCGGTCGCAACAACATCGGGCGGTGTATTCACGATCAGTTGGAATGTTGCATTGGTTGTGGCGCCACAATTGTCTGTCGCGGTAACAGTGACGGTGTACGTGCCCGACGGATTCGCGTTAGAAACACTGATCACGCCGGTCGTTGGGTTACCCGAGAAAGTGCCTGTGAAGGCAGGTGCTGAGGCGGTCAAGGTAACAACAGAACCGTTGTCGGTTGGCGCAGCGCTCGGGGTGAC
>JBKPQV010000735.1:0-10298 GCA_046734235.1 Acidobacteriota bacterium | reverse complement strand
GGATTAAGGATTACCAGCTTCATGCCGTTCGGCAGCGTGCAAGCACCACCGGACCAAGCGTCAGCTGCGGCTCCCAACAAATGTTCTCGAGCACTTTCGCTGAGATCCTTTATTTGATCGAAGTTGACGACGATGAGATTTGCGAAGCGAGCGAGTTCAAAAGGATCGAGTGGGAAATCTGGTTTGACACTGGCGAAGTCACGCAAGGCTAGGGCTTTCAACTCAAAGTCACGCCATTTTTCGCCTGGAGGTAGGTCGCCGACTAGCACTTGCAGATTATAGAGGATCAGCGACGCGCGATACTCAGTGCATTCAGCGTCTTTTCTTCGCGGGTTTGTCGGCGGCACTAAATTGTTTGTAGGCCACGCGAAATAGTTCAGACAGTGCGGCGGCTGTTTCGGGAGTGAGATTACGATCAGCACGAAGGTGCGCCTCAACGATCTCGGGGGTCGGTTCCTGCGGGAAATAAACCACTGCGTTCGACGATTCTGATTCTGAAGCACGCCGACACAGGATGCGTTCCATCGGCACATCAAGCCAGGACGTTAGACGCGCAATGTTGTCAGCGTCGGGTTTACCCGTGCCGTTTTCAATCCGCGATAAAGTTGACGCTGAGACATTGGTCTTGTCCGCAACGTCGCGCAAACTCAAACCTAGCTGCTCACGTTTGCGACGAATCGCACGTCCAAGTTCCTCGGTGTTGACGAGCGGTTTAGTAGGTCGACTCATGCGGTTGTTCCTCCAGCATGAAACAACCGTAGCACAAGCACGGTTTTAGGCGCAAGACTTTGTGCTATGCCTGAAACAAACGGGAGAGTGAGCTCAGGGTTGTTTTGAGGAGCTCATACGACCTGCCGAAAGTTCACCTGCCTTAGGCAAGACGTCGAGAGCTTTCGCGACCTGGGGATCATCCGACAGCACAAAAACGCGATCTGCGATTACTCGCCCATACGCGATGGTCGCTAGCTGGAAGCGCAATTCGACTTCCACGAAAGAACGATATCGATCCAGTTGCGCCGCATTGAGATTGAATGCCGGATCCGCTAACACGAAATCCTTGAACGCCTTGAACAAAGGATCAGCGATCCGGATGCTTTCAATTTGTGGTTCGGTCCCAACGTCAATGGGGGCCACAATCCGACTCGATTCAAATCCCTTCAGGCGTCCGTTAGCCAATTCACGCGCGAACAGGAATGTTGGCGCCAGCAGTCGGCGCTGAGTGACATTCACTGTACGAGGCTTTACAGCCTCGTCAGGTGAAATGCCGCCGCCTCCGTACACGGCCCGGCCAGTGTCCGTTTTCCTTTCCTGGTCGGCAGGCTTGGCCGTCTGTTGCTTCTGATTATCGCGAGTCAAACCGCCGTGGGTGTAGTAATCGTAGAAACCGCCGTGAGAGTAATCTCGCTGAATCAAGCGTCCTGATGGCGTGTAATACTTCGCCGACGTCAGGGTCAGACCTCCACCGCCTTCCAAGGGAATAATGCTCTGGACCAGGCCTTTTCCGAAACTTGTTTGGCCAACGATTAGCGCGCGGTCGTGGTCCTGCATCGCTCCCGCCACGATCTCTGACGCCGACGCGGTATTCGCATTAATCAAGATAACCAATGGAACACCGTCCGGTTTGGAGTTGCGCGATTCGTAGGTGTTATCCCGCAGTCCGTTCCGTCCCTTTTGCGTCAGGATTAACTGCCCGTTCTTTAGGAAGACTTCGGCGACATGGATCGCCTGATCAAAAAAGCCGCCGGGATTGTTGCGAAGATCGAGGACCAGCGACTTCATTCCCTTGGCATGAAGCAGATCGAGCGACTCGAGGAGTTCGTCTGTAGTCGTGTAGTTGAACCCGCGAGTCATGTCGATATAGCCAACGCCAGGCCTCAACATATTCGCGTCGGGTATTGACGGTTGCGGTACCACGTCACGCGTTATCTCGACCTTCGCTGTTCGCTTGTCGCTTGCGCGTTCGATTGTGATTACAACCTGGGATCCTCTTGGTCCACGAATTTTGTCGCGAACTTCGAGCGAGCCCTTGCCAGTCATCTTCACGCCGTCGACTTCAACAATTCGATCGCCGAAGCGGAGTCCGGCGCGGGCGGCTGGAGATCGTTCGAAGGTTGCCGTTATGTAGGTGTCTCCTTCGCCTCGGTAAAGATAGGTTTGGATTGATGCGCCGATACCGGTGTACTCCGAACGCTGATCGGTTTTCAGTTCGTCGAACTCTTCGCGGTCGTAATAGTTCGAATGCGGATCCAGAGAGCGAAGCATGCCGATGATCGACGATTTAAAAACGTCGTTGTAGTTGAGTTTTTGACCATCGACGTATCGTTCCTGCACCACGTTCAGGGCTTCGTTGAAATCGCGCGTGAGGTCGGCAATAGCGGCGCTGGGCCGCACCACGCGTCGACCCTGGCGAGCGGCAGGAGCATCGGCTGCTGAACTCTGTGGTCGTTGTTGCGCAAAAACAAAAACAGGAATTATCTGAGCGAGCAGTAATGACGTGAGAACGAAGGGTAGAATAATTCTTTTCACGGAAACCTCGATTAGTCCCAGAAGTCTCTTTGGTAAAACCTATATTGGATGAACGGGGAAAGCTCAGCCAGCTTGCACTATAAACGGATGCACTTGGCGCGAGCAAGGTTGTTGGCAACGTTCGGTCTACTTGTCAGACTTAAGGTGGCTTGACGGTTGTTTCCACGCCTCCGTAGAATGAACTTACCCCTGGAGAAAATCGTAAGACGCTGCGGAACGAATAGTTACTAAAGGAGTCTTTACGCAATGAGCAGTCCCTATCATAAGGAAGAGCCTTCAACGCCCGAACCTGTCGATGATCTAATGCTACGGGACGACTATGGCGATTCATCGGATGAACATGGCCGTACTGCATCATCGGTACGCGACATCGCTTCACGCATTCCCGAATCGCTTAGCGCGATCGGCCGCGACATTAGCAGGACTATTGAAAAGGCTATCTCCGCCAAAGACGACTATGTGGTAGCAGTCAAGATTTCTCCTGAAGCCCAGGATAAGCTCGAACAGCTCGTGCAAGCGGGAGTGTTCCGCAACCGAGCGGAAGCTGCCGGTTTCTTAATCGAAGAAGGCATCAAAACTCAGTCTGCTTTATTCGAGCGCGTTAAGCAGAAACTCGCTGAGATTGAGCGTCTGCGTGCAGAGCTTCGTGGGCTAATCGTCGACAAGCCCGCTTAGTTTTTTGTTGGTCGCCGAGTTTTCCCCAAAGGCAGTGCTTTAACTCTTCGTGTTCCTCTCGAAGGGTAAAGCACGCTCTTTAGTTTTTGCACTAAATCCTGGTTCGTTAGAGAGTTCCTTGTGGCTGAGAAACTTCAACTACCGCCGACACCAATCGAACAGTTTACGCTTAATAATGGTTTGCGAGTGGTCCTTAGTCCTGACCCTGCGATACCAGTTGTTTCCATTGCCGTCTATTACGACGTGGGTTCACGCAATGAAAAAGAGGGTAGAACCGGTTTCGCTCATCTCTTTGAACACATGATGTTTCAGGGTTCAGAGAACGTGCCAAAGGCCGCGCATTTTCAACACATCTTCAACGCCGGCGGCACGATGAACGGTACGACCTCAACGGAACGCACAAACTATTTTGAAACGCTTCCATCGAACTACCTTCCACTTGCATTCTGGCTCGAGAGCGACCGAATGCGTTCGCTGAAGGTAACTCAGGAGAATCTCGATAATCAGCGTAATGCCGTGCAGGAAGAGAAACGTCTACGCTACGACAATCAACCGTACGTCAATGCGTTCCTCCTGATGAATGAACTGATCTTTACCAATCCAGCCAACGCCCATTCGACCATTGGATCGATGGAAGACCTCGATGCGGCGACGATCGATGACGTGCGCGAGTTCTTTCGGATTTATTACGCGCCGAACAATGCCGTGCTTTCCGTTGTTGGCGACTTCGAAACTGACGAAGCTCGTCAGCTCATCAATAAATATTTCGCCAGCATACCTGCTCAGGCGCTACCGCCGGCCGTTGATGTTACGGAGTCTGAGCCAGACGCAGTACGAAAACAAACCTACAAGGATCCACTCGCGCCGGCTCCGGCATTTGTTCTTGGCTGGAAGATTCCTGCGCGCCGAACGCGTGAATTCCACGCGTTATCGCTTGCTGGGACGATCCTGTTTGAGGGCGATAGCTCGCGGCTTTATCAAACACTTGTGAAAGGCGACGAGTCGGTCGTGTCGATTGAAGGAGGAATAGACGAACGACGCGGTCCATCTGCCTTTTACATATTTGCGTTGCCAAAACCAGGCGAAGAAATCGCGGAGATCCAGCAAAAGATCTTTGAAGAGATTCACAGAGTGGCTGTTGATGGCCCTACGCCTGACGAGATGGAGAAGCTGCGCAACTCTCTTTGCAACGACACCGTACGTGGCCGCCAATCGACGATGTATCGGGCGCAACGGCTGGCTGAGTTTGCGCTTTACGATTCTGACCCGACTTTGTTTGATAGCGAGTTGGACCATTATCTAAGCATCACCGCCGAAGACATTCGTGACGCGACTAAGAAGTACATCGATGTCGATAATCGAGTGGTGCTGGACATCGTGCCGACGGCAGAAGAAGCTGACGCCGAAGCAGCACCTGCAGCACCGCAACAGGCCGGTGAACCGAAACAACCTGCCGCGCCAGCTCCACACGTGCCGCCCAAGCCTGAACCTGAACCTAAACCAGTTACGAAATCGACAATCTCTCCCACGCGACCGGAACAGCCAAAAGATCCTGCCGATGCACCAATGCCATCGGATCGAGGCTCCGGCCCGCTACACTTATGAACATGAGTCAACCGGAACCTTTCCGAAATCAGGCGCCGCCCCCCTTAGCTCCACGTCCACTCATTATCCCGAACGCTCGCGAGACTCAATTCGCGAACGGGATGAGTCTGTTGGTGATCGAAGATAGTCGACTTCCGCTCGTGAGTTATCGGCTCGGGTTGAAAGTTGGCACTGCATACGATCCGCCCGGGTTTCCGGGTCTCACTGACTTGTTAGCTGGTCTCTTGCCTGAGGGAACAGAAGCGAGATCGAGTCGCGAGATTGCTGAGCTGGCCGCGCGCATGGGCGCAAGCCTGACGGCCGGTGCAAACTCCGATTACACAATCGTCGCAGCTTCGGCACTCGCGCCTTTTCAGAACGAGATTCTCGACCTCATGGCGGAAGTTGTTCTACACCCCTCCTTTCCCGAGAGCGAAGTAGAACTCGCGAAACAGAATACGAAAGAGAGTTTGCGTCAGCAGCGCGCCCAGCCATCATTCTTAGCAACGGAGATGGTGTCGCGCGTGATGTTCGGTGATCACCCTTATTCCTTAGTCGCACCCACTCCCGAATCGATTGACCGTTCAACTCGCGCGCACTTCGTTGAGTTTCATAAGGCGAATTTCTCGCCGAATAACGCGGTGATGATCATCGTCGGCAACGTAAAGTTCGACCGTATTGCACCGCGCATTGAAGGTCTGTTCTCGAGTTGGAAAAAAGGTGAGCCGCTGCCGAACAATTTTCCCGCTCCTCCCGCACGGCAAAAACGATCGGCATACCTGGTTGATCGAGCGGGATCAGCACAGTCAAATATCGTGATCGCTAACACGGGAATCACTCGCACAAGCCCCGATTACTTCCCGATGCTGATCATGCACACGGTGCTTGGAGCCACCGCGTCGTCGCGTCTGTTCATGAATCTGCGCGAAGAAAAGGGCTACACCTATGGTGCTTACTCCAATCTCGACGCGCGACGCACTGCCGGAACATTTCGAGCAACGGCTGAAGTGAGAACACCTGTTACTGGTGAGTCGCTAAAGGAGTTCTTCTACGAGTTAGAACGTATTCGGAGCGAGCCTGTGTCAGAAAGGGAGATCAACGACGCGAAATCGTATCTAACCGGCGTGTTTCCAATTCGTCTAGAAACGCAGGAGGGAATGATTGACCAGTTGGTCCAGATAAAGATGCTCGGTCTTCCTGGTGATTACCTGCAGAATTATCGCGACCGGGTGCAGGCAGTAACGATTGACGAGGTTCAGAAAGTTGCATCGCAGTATGTCCGTCCGGATCAGGCTGCGATTATTGTCGTGGGCGACGGAGCGAAGATCCTGGATCAAATCGAACCCTACTGCTCAGACATCGAAATCTACAGCACATCGGGCAAACGCAAAGAGCGACCGGTGCCCGGTGTCGTGGTCGACGTTACGGGCGCATGGTCAATCAATATCGAAACACCAATGGGTCAGAGCATCCCTGCAACGCTAACAATCGCACGCTCGGGTGAAGCAACTACTGCCAGCATCGCATCTGAAATGGGCGATGCTGACTTCGGCGTCGTTGAGGTCGCTGAAAGCGCTTTCAACGCCAGAACCTCACTGGATATGGATGGTCATTCTGTGGAGATTGCCATCGACGCTCGCTTTGAAGATGATCGAACAGAAGGAACCCTGACTCTCCAGAATTCCCCGCCGTTAACATTTGAAGGCGGGCGGGCTTGAATTCGTTCGCAGAGGGCAACCTCCGCGTTCGACAAAGACATCTCAGTGGCGAGGTTACCGGATTGTCACAAAAAATAGTGACAACCACTAACACTCGGTTCCTCCTGTGATTTGCGCCCGGTGCGTTCCTATCGTACCGGGCGTTTTGTCTTAGTGAGGAAATTTGGTCACTTTTCGTAGCGAAGGATTGTTCCATCGCCACCCACTGCCCAGCCGATGTTCTTGTTGAAGTGTAGAGAGTAGAGGTTTTGTTTGGTTGACGAATCCTGAGACACCCAACTTTTTCCCGCGTCTTCAGTTCTCAGGATCGTCCCGGTTCGCCCTATCACCCAGCCATCATCGTCATTCAGAAACTGAACTGACAACAAGGTGGCACGGGCATTCGTTGGAGCGGCCGTCCACGTTTCACCACCGTCAGTTGTTCGTAGCAGTGTTCCACGCTCGCCAACCACCCAGCCTTTTTTGTCGTTCCGAAAGTCGACGTGATAAAGCGTGTTCGGCGATCCCGAGTTCTGTTTGATCCAGGTTTGCCCCGCATCAATCGTGGCCAGAATCGTCCCGCCGCTTCCGACGATCCAGCCGCGTTTGTCACTCACGAAGTCGATGTGAATAAGCTCGAGACGACTAGGCGCTCGTTGGCGCGTCCAGGTGTCTCCGCCGTCCTCTGTGTAGACCAGAATGCTGTCTATTACGGTGTCTCTCTTGCTTATCGAGCCAACCACCCATCCCTTCTTCTTGCTGGAGAAACGAACGCTATACAGCTCGACATCGGCGCCTTGAAACTCGGCTGGCTGAAATGCTCGCGCCTCCGTCCAACGCGTTCCTTCGTCGCGCGTAATAAAGATTCGATTGCCTGCCAAAAGAAAGCCCGCTTCTTTGTCGCGGAAGTAGATGTCGTTGATTCCTGCGGTGGTACCGATCGATTGTCGGATCCAGGTGCGACCGCCATCCTCGGTGCGACTTAAGAAACCATTGTCGCCACCTATCCAGCCTCGCTTAGTGTCGACGAAATAGACAGTGTTCAGATCTTGGCCGTTAGTTTTAACCTTCGATCCGACCCAAGTTGCCTGGGCGGCAAACGAAGCCAGCGGCAGAACAATCAAGATTGAGCAAACGATCATCCAGAACGGCTTTGGGCGCATTGTTCGATAGCCTCGAAGACGGTAATACGGACACGGCTTCAGCCGCGACCGATCTGAAAAGCCCTTGGAGGTTTGGAGTCGTTGTACAGCAGTTTGAAGGAGTAGACAAGAGCGGGAAGGGGGAGACGTCGGGACGGAGACGTCGGGACGGAGACGGGGAGACGCGGAGAAACGAGACAATTGGATCGCGTCACCGCTCCATCGCGTCTCCGTGTGCCCGCGTCTCCGCGTCTCCGCGTCCCCGTATCCCAGTCTCCGTTACTTCGTGGCCTCGATTCTGTATACGCGTCCTTCGAACACGACTATCACGCGTTCACCGAGTGAGAAGAAGCTTGCAAGCGCCGGCTTCTGTTTCAGAATCGCGAAGTATTCGTCGCTGCCAAACGTCAACACAGTCTCCGGCAAATGACTGTCGGCCTTGAACTCCGCATCAGTCCAAACTCCCGTGCGGAGATAGAAAGTCTTCCCGCCGGAGTATTTGATAACAGATGAGTCCTCTTCTTTCAGCTTCTCAATGCGTTGTTGGTCTCGAGTGCGCTTGCTCTCCTGCACTGCGATCGCGCCGGTTACGGCCCTCGCATCTGCCGCGGACTTGGGCGCAGACAAGTCACTGACAGACCTAACCGGTCGGTTTGTTGGCGACGGCGCTGCTGCCGCTCCGGGAGTGATGTTCATCGTCGTCGCTTCATTCTCCAGTGCCAGATAAGAAGTGTACGGCGTTACGATTCCATATCTCGTTCCCAGATCTACAACCTCATCACGCAGTTCTTTCTGCTCGCCATTCGTGCGTATCTGTTCCATAAGCCAGCCCACACGACGAGTCGCCCAAAGCCTTGGCAGGTATTCATTGTTCTGCTCTCGCAGCGGGAAGCGCAGGTTCTCGTAAGAGTACGAACGCGCGGTGCCTCCTGCTTTACCCGTCAGACGTAAACGAACGGATTCAAGTGCCGCTTCATTCCGATAGCGGCCGATCAAAGTCACCTGTGAACCGCGAAACACATCGGGAAGATCTCGTGGATAAACAAGATCCGTCTGTACGCCGGGCAGGTCGAGTTGCAGATCAGTCAGAACCGGGAAGTTTACTTTCGTAAAGAAATTCGAGACTTTAACTTCCAGATCTTCTTTCGGTTCTACGTAATCAGCCACACCGCCATTGTCCGAAGCCAGTTTATCGAGCAAAGCAGTATTCACGTTGTGCCCAACGCCGAATGTAAACAAGCGAACGCCTGTGTTCTTTGCTCCACGAACATTATCGATGATTCGATTTACGTTAGTCTCACCTACGGTTGGCAAACCATCCGTAAGGAAGATGAGCAGCTTCGGTCGATCGCCCGAGACGAATTGCCGCAGCGTTGTTAGTAGAGTCTGATTGATGTTCGTGCCTCCACTCGGTCGCAAAGATTTGACGAACTCTGCGCCGCGCTTACGACCAATTTCATCCGCACTGATGAGTCCTGCTTCCATCAGGTGTTCTTCACCCGCAAAAGAAACGACGTTAAAGCGATCCTGCGGTCGCAAAATCCCGATGCCATAAAGCAATGCGGATCGGGCCTTCTCCATCTTGTCGTCCTCACCCATCGATCCGGATGTATCGACCACGAAGACGACGTCTTTCGCGGTATATTCCTTTTCGGACCAATCGGTCTTCGGCGAAATCATCAAAAGAAAATAACCGTCGCGGCCTGGCTCGCGATGAGTCAACAGCGTGAGACCGAAGTCTTCTTTTGAGATTGTGTAGAAGAGTTGAAAGTCCTGCGGTTCCTTGCCACGTTCACTTTCAAACGAAACGATGGATTGACTGTCGCTGTTGCGTTTAACGTCAATGACGTGCGTTGGTGAATAAACATTTCGAAGTGGTTCTTTGCTTTGTAATTCCACACGCCCGGCAACGGAACCGATCTCGGTCATTTGTCGACCTGTTCCGAGTGGGTATCGATAAGCAACGGTGCCTGAATCGGCGCGCGCTACCTGCGTGTAGGTGAGTTCCAGTTTCTTGTCGGACCTTGGCGGAATTGGAAAGATGCTCGCTTGAAACAGATCCTTTCCGGCGTATTCAAGCAGTCCCGGATCGCGCTGCCGCCGAACAATCTCGTCGTAGATGCGTCGCGCTTCCTCACGGGAACGGACCTCGCCCACAAGCCGGCGTTCGCCGTCCCAAATCGCAAACTCGACGATTGAAGCCGTTTCTGGAATGGGAAAGAAATAAGTTCCTTCGAGCGTCGCGTTGGTGTCGTTTCTGAAGACCTGCTCGATGTGCGTTGTTGCCAGCTGCGAAGAGATCTTGGCGTCGATCTTGATGGACTTGATTGGCAACGAGCGTGGCAGGTTTATCGGTCGCGGCATGTCTGGGCAGCGCTGGCACGGCCCCGGAACGATGATTCCCTGAGCTTGCGCGAGGGCTGCGGTGGACGTCAGCACGAATGAAACGACTAGTAGACGGAAGATTCGGTGCATTTTCACACACTCCATAGTTAGCTTAGGGCTGTTTGAGCTTGCCCGGTGATTTTTTATCGAGGCCGTAGTTCACCCCGTCAAACACCGATAGAACGGGGTGGGAACGTCAATCTTGCAAGTGCATAGGAGCGGAGGAGCGGGAACAGCAGGCAGGAGCAGGAAGAAAACCGGGGCATGCGCACCAGTCGGACGCAGGAAG
>JBKPQV010000734.1:0-7926 GCA_046734235.1 Acidobacteriota bacterium | reverse complement strand
TGTCTGAGTCGGGCGAGGCCAGCGGGGGCAAGCCACCCTTCCCGACTTGTTCGATTGGAAGTGGTTGACCTTGGCTACACGGTTTTTGAAGTTGTTTCTAAGAAGACGCAGAGAAGCAATTTTCGGTGTTCTTAAGAATCTACTAATTTGTCGTCTCAAGAGGATCGCCTGTCATATGTTCTTTGATTTGAAATCTCAAGAAATCATGGATTGCCCGTAGGGCTTCTGGATTCTCGCTTGAGATTACTATCTCCGCTCCCTTTTCATTTTCTTTAAACTCATATCGAATTTCTGATTTGAGCTTGCTCATCACTTCGCTTCCGGGCGGAGTCTTTTCGTGAATTAGCATTGGAGTGTTGAAGTTGCCGTCACTGAACATCATTGAAATATGGTGTAAGTGTTTGCGAATTTGATCGCGGCTTTCATTGTCCTGTAGATCGTTGGCTTCAACTCGGATCGTACCGCCATCCTTGGCGAGTAGAAAATGATGAGTGGTCTTCTTGTGATCAAAGCCCATGTGTTTGTCACCACGCTTGTTCATTTCATCCATCTGTTGCTGGGTCATGCCAGCTTGACCACTAGCTACTGCACCAGACAATAAGATCGACAAGAGTAATCCAAATGCTCGACTAGACATTCTTTTTTCCTTTCTTAGTCCGTTTAGGTTTACGAATCAGGAGACTAGTCGATGAACTCCGAAGATTGTTGCGCACCGCCAGCGCTTTGAGTAAGCCAGCGCGCTGGCCCGATGCGGTCTTGGCAAGACGAAGATCCCACTCTTTCAGCGCTACCTTTAGTTCATCCCTGAGTGCCGTCACCTCACGAAGATGGCTTTCAATTTCCGCGAGCTTGTTGGCAGCCATACTTCGCACTTGCTGGCACGGCGCTCCACCTTGATCAAAAATCCTAAAGACCACGCTGAGTTCGTCCAGAGTGAAACCTACGGCGAGAGCCTTACGGACAGTTCGAACACGTTCGACAGCATCTTCCGGATACACGCGATATCCGTTGTGCAAACGCCTCGAGGTTAATACCCCTTTGCGCTCGTAATGCCGCAATGTGTCAGTGCTCGTCCCCGTGGCTTTCGCCAGGTTACCGATCCGCCAGTTATCGCCTTTAGCAGTCTTCGACTTCATCTAAACTGAATCGTAAACCCTGGAACTAATTCTAAGGTCAAGAGTGAATATACTCTCTGAGATCTCAAATTTGCGATCTGAGATTCAATTTAGTTTCCGACGTCATCGCCGGTCGAGTCTAGCGGGACAAGCCGCCCATCCTAGCTTGTTCTTTCCAGGTAAGAATCTTCATCAGCAGTATTTGCTGAATTAGCCGCTGAAGTGCATTATTTCAACGAGGTGAGAAAATGGTAAGCATAACCTCCTAATTCCATACGCAAACTCGTAGCGATCGCTGTCGCGCGAACCATTATTCGTGGTTGCGTGGCGGGGTTGCTTCGGATGGCCATAAACGGAACTTGGAAGAAGGTGGCAAATGCTGAAATTATCTGACCGCGAACTGCGTGAGTTCGGAACACGTGGATATGTAATAGTTCGAAATGGTATTCCTGCCGCAGCCTTGGCTGCGGCCTCAACAGAGATCGATCGCCTCACTCGCGATCAACCTCCTCAACCTGGTTATGCAGGTCACCACTTCTACTGGCTCTCGACACTTGACGGTGGGCCGCTACCTGCGCTCTTCAATGACACACCGGTTCGCAGTCTTGCCCAGTCCCTGATAGATCCGGGCACCATTGAGATTGCTTTCGATCAACTACAGGTCGCGCTGAATATTCCTCCGTTCTCGCATCGCCCTGGTGGTCATCACTTGGACGGTTACCTGGAGGGCCAGACTACTCCTGCGACGTTCACACTCCTCGCTGGCGTGCTGATGTCGGAACAGCAAATCGAAAACTCGGGAAACCTTTGGGTGTGGCCTGGCACCCACCTTACGCATGGCGCCTTCTTTAGAGAGAAAGGCCCAGACGCACTGGTGGAATTCAAGGGCTATCCAAAGATCGAATTGCCCGAGCCGGTTCAAATCTTAGGAGACCCTGGTGATGTTCTCCTGGCCCACTATATGCTCGGGCACAATATCGGTGGCAATTATGCGAGTGATAAGGTGCGACGGGCTGTGTACTTTCGTCTGCGAAGAGTGGGGCATGCACAACGATGGCGTGAGTGTCTTTGCGATGAACTGCTGGAGTTTGATGCAGTCCGAGCTGCTCTATGAAACATTGATTTCAATTCATCAGGCAGTGAAATCAGACCTGATGATAAACCGTTAAGACTCCGAAGGAATCGTGTGAATTCTGGAATCCTGTCAAAAATGAGCTAAACCACCGACATGATGAACAGGACTTACAAGATTGGAAACAGCCTTTGAGCTTGAGCCAAGTCGCCGATTACAGAATTCACTGTGTCTGAAATATTGAATGTTGCCTAACCCTTCGAGCGGGTTTAGACTAGGCGGAATAAAATTCCAAGTATCCAGAAATCGAGATAGCTGATGAAGTTGAAGACTGACGCGCTGAGAAAGCTCAAAGATCCCGCACTCTCGCCGGATGAGCGTGCTCGCCGCCGGTTGCAATTATCAAAGAAATTTGAAGATGCCGGAGACTTCGAGTCTGCCCGTGAAGCGTTGGGCGATTTGTGGCGAGGAGTCGGCGCGCGTCCGCAACTTGAAGGACTGAAAGATGAACAGACGATTGGAGAAGTCCTCCTTCGCGTAGGTGCTTTAACTGGTTGGATTGGAAGTTCGCAACAGATTGAGGAAGCACAGGCACAAGCAAAAGATTTGCTGAGCGAGAGTACGGGTGTTTTTGAGCGCCTGGGCATGTCGAATCAGGCTGCCGAGGCTCAGACTGAACTCGCTTATTGTTATTGGAGAGAGGGAGCTTTCGATGAGGCGCGTGTAATCCTTCGAGGAGTACTGCATCGGCTTAGTGAGGATGAAAAGGATAGACGAGCAGTTGCTGTTCTGCGCCTTGCGATCGTGGAGACTTCCACAAAGAGACACAGCGATGCTTTGCGCTTGTTGACTGAATCAGCGCCACTGTTCGAGAGCACTTCCTCATCTCACCTCAAAGGTAGGTTCCATAATGAACTCGCAAACGTTCTTAATTACCTGAGTATCGCCGAGCACAGAAGCGATTATGTTGATCGGGCATTAGTTGAGTACGCAGCGGCTGGATTTCACTTTGAACAAGCTAACCACACTCGGAACCAGGCAGCAGTAGAGAACAACCTCGGATATCTCTTCATCTCCTTACAAAAATTTGAAGAGGCCCACCTTCACCTCTCGAGGGCAAGACGTCTGTTTGGAAGACTGAAAGATACTGTGCATACGGCGCAAGTCGATGAAACTCGTGCACGCGCGTTCATTGCAGAGGGCCGCTATGCGGAGGCAGAAAAGCTCGCACGACTAGCAGCAAGTGTTCTAAAAAAAGGCGGTGAACTCGCGTTACTTTCCGAAACTTTAACCACACACGGTATCGCGCTGGCGAGATTGGGCCGCCAAGGACCTGCACGAGCAGCGTTTCTTCGTGCTCAGGAGACTGCGGAACTCGCTGGGAATTCAGAAGGTAGCGGAGTCGCTTTGCTCTCACTTATTGATGAGCTGGGAAGAGAAATTAGTTTCGATGAAATGGTAATCCTTTACCGTCGAGCGGACGAGTTACTTTCAGCATCACATGACTCAGAAATTCTGATCCGACTACGGCAAGCCGCTTCCAGAGTGTTGGACTCTTCTAACGAGAGGCCTTTGCCAGCCAGGTCGAAAGATTCGAAGTCAGACAAATCTGATAAAGGATGGCAGAACTTTTCACTGAAAGAGGAAGTGCGCCGGCTGGAGGAGCGCTATATACGTTCGGCGCTGCAGGATGCCGAGGGTCGGGTTTCACAAGCCGCGAAGTTGCTTGGCTTTGCCGACCATGGTTCGCTGAACTCACTATTGAAGAATAAGTACCCTCATCTGAGTACTGTGCGGCTCCCACCCACGCCGCGTAAGCGCAGTTTGATTCGACGCTAGTGGCCTTTGGTTCGACCATCACGGAAGGGCATAGCCACATCCTCACAACAAGCGGCAAAGCCGATACATAAGTGCAAGGTCGACCTTTGAGGCAAGGCCGACGCTAATTTCACTTATTCAGAATTTTTGGCTTCTCGTAAAAATAGATGGAGAAATTTTCCAATGCTAGATAACGCGTTTATCAATCGAATTTAAGGCTTGACAGGCGGCTGGATTCTAATATAATGCGGGCCTCTAAAGTCCAACGGCACGTCGGTCGGCACATCCGTGCTACCCCCAGCGGCACGAGATCTAACGCAATACAGGAGTTGGTCGTAATGAAACCTCAAGCCGCTGCTCTCGATTCTGTAACCACGGCAATACTGATCCTCGCACTGCTCTTGGGTTCGATCGTCATTCCTGCTTTTGACAGAGCCCAACTTGCGGCGAATGCGGCAAGCGTACCTGGTACAACTGCCCAAACGCCTTTGCCAGACGCGTCGTCACTCCACGCATCACAAAAATCGCACGCCATTCGTAATTACCAGAAGGCACCATTAAGTTTTGAACCAAACCGGGGACAAGCAGATCGGTCGGTGAAGTTTCTTGCGAGAGGAGCAGGATATCAACTTCACCTCAATTCGACGGAAGCAGTGTTTTGGCTCACGGGAGGTAAAGACCGGGATGTGATGAGAATGAAACTATTGGGCAGCAATTCCGAAGTCGCAATTGGTGGCGAGGAATTGTTGCCTGGTAAGGTCAACTATCTGCTGGGACATGATCCGAAAGCATGGCGTGCGAACTTACCTACTTATAGCAAGGTCAAATACAAGAATATCTATTCAGGGATTGATCTTCTCTACTACGGAACACAGCGGGATCTCGAATACGATTTTCACGTTGCCCCGGGTGCTGATCCAGGTGCCATCAAACTTGGATTCGAGGGAGTCCAACGCCTACAAGTTGATTCGACAACCGGTGAGCTGATCATTGAGCTTGAAAGAGGTAAGGTAATCCGTCAACACAAACCTCTGTTGTATCAGGACATCGACGGCGCTCGGCAAGAAGTATCGGGTCGCTTCATCCTGCGAGGGACTTCCCAGGTCGGGTTTGAGGTTGGTCAATATGACGCGAGTCATACCCTGGTTATTGATCCTGTGCTCGTCTACGCCACCTATTTTGGTGGTGAGACTGATGAAGCGACTACGGGCATCGCGGTTGATTCGGCAGGGAGTGTTTACGTAAGCGGTTCTTTCCTTACTTCTCCCGGTTTTCCTATAACGCCTGATGCATTTCAAAAGACTCAGAACAATCAGAACGGCAACGGTGAAGTCTTTGTAACGAAGTTTACGCCAGATGGTTCAGGCATCGTCTACAGCACGCTTCTTGGCGGTAGTAGTACAGATGCTAGTACAGGTATAGGCCTCGATCCGGCAGGCAATGCTTACATCGTAGGTTGGACCAGTTCGACAGACTTCCCCACACGTAATGCTTTCCAGTCGACGCTAAGAGCCTTTCCAAATGTCTTCATAAGCAAGCTGAATACAACCGGAAGCGATCTTCTTTATTCAAGTTTTTTGGGTGGCACGAGCGGCTTCGACTTTGGATCTGGTATCGCAGTCGACGTAGCTGGCAATGCATACATAACAGGCGATACTTCTTCTGCGAATTTTCCAGTTACACCCGGCGCTTTTCGCACGACGTTAGTCCTGCCGGGCGGCGCAGGAGACAACGATGGGTTCGTCGCGAAGTTCAATACGAATGCCTCAGGAACGTCTTCGTTGGTCTATTCAAGCTTCTGTGATGTCAGCGCCGCTTTTTCTAACTCGATCGACATTGATGCTACAGGTAATGCCTACGTCGCGGGAGACGCGCGTGTACAGAAGATCAATGCCTCTGGTTCCGCGGCGGTCTATACGTTTACTTTGCCTGATTCAGCGTCAGGCATTACCTCAGGACTCCACGCTACAGATATTGCCGTGGACCCGAGTGGGAATGCTTATGTATCAGGTTTTACAAACTCGCCAGGTCTAATGATCGTGAACGGCTTTCAGCCTTCCCTTGGTGGCGGTTCTTTTGATGGTTTTTTCGTAAAGGTTAACCCCACGGGTACTGGGCTGGATTACTCCACTTATATCGGCGGCAGCGGATTGGACGTTGGTACCGGCGTTGCTTTTGACGGGTCGGGAAATGCTTATGTTGTTGGCAATACATCTTCTGTTAACTTTCCAACACGTGATGCATTTCAGAGTATCAAGCTGGGTGGATCCCTCTTCAGCGGCGGCGACATTTTCATTGCAAAGATCGCTACCAACACGAGCGGTGCTAACTCTTTGGTCTACTCGACTCTTTACGGCGCAACCAACTTCGACGAAAACGCCTCCGGTGTTGCTTTAGATCCTCAAGGCAACGTCTATACGACCGGGTTCGCTTTCAGGATGATACTTCCAGGCATCATTCACACCGGCAGGACGGACGCTGCTATTGCCGCTACCGAACAAATTGGTGATGACGTCCAATCCGATCCATTTATCTTGAAGATTGCCAACACGAGTTCCAGCACAGTTCGGTTAGGGGCTGAGCATCTCTCAATACCAGAAGATGCTGGTTCTATCGAGGTAAGTGTGGTCAGAGCCGGTGACGTGAGCATTCCAGCTGACGTCGAGTATGCGACCTTTGACGGCATGGCGATGGGGCGCTCTGATTACACGGGAGCGTTTGGAAAGCTCCACTTCAATCCGGGCGAGACTGCTAAGACTTTTCGAGTGTTTATTACCAACGACCTGTCTCATGAAACGAACGAAACTTTTTATGTGGCTCTACACGCCCTGACGGTCGGAACTGCTCTTGCTTCGCCGAGTGTGGCTGAGATCGGCATCATTGATAACGATCCTTCCGAGAGCGGAGTTAACCCAATCGACAATCGCGAATTCTTCGTCAGACAGCATTACCTCGACTTTTTGAACAGAGAACCAGATACAGGCGGTTTCCAATTCTGGGTCGGCAAGATTCCATTGGACTGCGAGGGGCAACCCACTCAAAACGTTTGCCTGGAGAACCGCGTCAACGTATCGAGTGCTTTCTTTCTTTCAATTGAATTCTCACAAACGGGGTACTTTGTTTATCGCCTTCACAAGGCTTCCTTCGGATCATTGCCGCATTTTGTGCCTTTCCTGCGTGATTCACAGGCAGTTGGGCGTGACGTTGTTGTCGGAAGGATTTTTTGGGAAGACGTCCTGGAACAAAACAAGCAGCAACTGGTTGCTGAGTGGGTAGAACGCGAAGATTTCAAGATTAAGTATGATTCGTTGACTAACGCACAGTATGTCGACGCGTTAAATACAAATACCGGCAACTCGTTGACTCAATCCCAACGCGACACTCTCTTGGCGGGACTTAACGGAGGCACGCTAACTCGCGCTGGTGTCTTGCGCGCCGTCGCTGAGAATGAGGAGTTCGGCAGGCGAGAATTCAATGCCGCGTTTGTTTTAATGCAATACTTCGGATATCTCAGACGTAACCCTGACCCGACCGGCTATGAGTTCTGGTTGAATAAGCTCAACCAGTTTAATGGTGATTTTCGTCGCGCGGAAATGGTGAAGGCCTTTATAACTTCCATTGAATATCGTTTGCGATTTGGAGTGCTGTAACGTTTCAGCAAGTGACGGCTTAGTTCAGTATGCTTAGCCGAGGAGAAGATAAAGAAAAACTGCAAAGAACAAGACCATAAACACGATTATGCCTAACCACATCAACACAAAAGAGCGCTCGTCACGCGCCGTCGCCGTGGTTGGCAATGTCGTAATGCCAATCCCCCAATGCACGCCATTGAAGATCTTCGCTAGCTGATGAAAGATCTTTTCAGCTAATCCGCGACGCGCCGCCGTATTTTCTTCATGTGCCCTCATCGAACCCTTGAAC
>JBKPQV010000733.1:0-3315 GCA_046734235.1 Acidobacteriota bacterium | reverse complement strand
CTTGCTGCCATTTGGCGGTGGCGGGGGTGATCGTAGTTTCCTGATCGAGGGCCGCGACACTCCGCAAGGCGATCCGGGTCCCGATGAACAAGTCAGATTTATCACTGCCGGTTATTTCCAGGCGATGGAGATCCCTTTGCTGAAGGGAAGGGATATAAGCCGGCGGGATCTTTCTGATGCGCCGCCTGTCTTGGTTATCAATCAGGCCTTGGCCAAAAAGTTTTGGCCTAATGATGATGCACTTGGTAAACGCATTTCGTTTTCGAACAGAAACCCAAAGTGGTACGAAATTGTAGGCATCGTAGGGAACGTCAAGCATCGAGGACTCGATACTGAAGAAAAGCCAGAACTGTATGTTCCGGCTTTCCAACCACTATTCGCTGACTGGAACTTGCCGCCGATGTACCTGGCGATTCGCACCACTGGAGATCCGCAATCAGTGGCCGGACTAATTCGAAATGAAATAGCCGCAATCGATCGTGATCAGCCATTAGCGAGTGTGCTGACGATGGAAGAGCGGATTTCTGATTCCGTAGCTCCGCGTCGCTTCAACATGTTTCTGTTGAGTTTGTTTGCAGGTTTGGCGGTTTTGCTTTCGGCCGTTGGTATCTACGGGATCATGGCTTTTTCGGTAGCACAAAGGACGCAAGAGATTGGCGTGCGCATGGCACTCGGTGCTCGCAATACAGACGTGTTTCGCATGGTGATCCGCAGTGGAGTCAAGCTCGCAGTGCTGGGAATGCTGCTGGGGTTGGCGATTTCACTTGCGGTTACGCGGTTGATGTCTAGTTTGCTTTTTGAGGTTAGTGCGACTGATCCACTGATCTTTCTGTTTTACGCACTAGTTTTGCTCGTCGTCGCTTTTTTGGCGTGCTACATCCCGGCACGCCGCGCGACTAAAGTCGATCCGTTGGTAGCGCTTAGGTATGAGTGAAAGGAGGATGATTTCAGATTTCAGATTGTAGATTTCAGATTTCTCAGCGTTTCTGTGTCAAAACAGCTCGACTTATTAAAGGCCCATCAACGCAGAGACACAGAGCACGCAGAGCCTCAGAGAAATCTGAAATCAACAATCTGAAATCTGAAATCTAAAATAGACATATATGGCCTCTCTAATACCAGATCTCCGTTACGCGATTCGGATGTTGTTTAAGAATCCGGGCTTTAGCGCCGTTGTTGTCATCACTTTGGCAATAGGTATCGGCGCGAATGCCGCACTCTTTTCAATTGTCAATGGCGTGCTGTTGAGACCATTGCCATTTCCCAAGCCTGAGCAATTGATCACGATTGATCAAAGCAAACCGAATTTTGAATTTGGAGCCATACCGTACCCAAACTTTCTTGACATGCAGCGAGAGAACCAAACGTTATCGGCAATGGCAATCTCACGAGGTTACGGTTACACGCTCCTGGGCCAGGGTGAAGCCGAACGGGTCAGCGCGCGAATGATTTCGGCTGACTACTTCAAGGTGTACGAGGTTCAGGCCAAGATGGGCCGAACCTTTAGCCCGGAAGACGATCGTCGTGGCGCCGAGTTGGTAGCTTTGATTAGTGAACGACTTTGGGCGCGCAAATTCAATTCGGCTCCAGACATACTGCAGAAAAGCATTACGCTCGACGACAAGAGTTATCGAGTGGTTGGTGTTATTCCAGCGAATTTCCTTTTCCTCGGCACCACTGATGTGTACGTGGCAATCGGTGCATGGGGTGCTCCGCCTTTACAGGCTCGCGCCGCCGCATTGGGCATTCATGGCGTTGGCAGACTTAAAGATGGCGTAACATTTCAACAGGCGCAAGCGGATTTCACCGGGATCATGAATCGCCTTGCAGAAGCCTATCCCGCTACTAATAAAGGCAATGGCGCAAATCTTAGGCCTCTCAAACCGGCTCTTGTGGGTGGAGTTCAGTCTGTTCTGTTTTTGCTGTTAGGGGCAGTTGGCTTCGTCCTCTTAATAGCTTGCGTGAACGTCAGCAATCTCATGCTAGCGAGATCAACTGGTCGCGCACGTGAGTTTGCGATTCGCGCTGCATTAGGCGCTTCAAGGGTGCGCCTCCTTCGACAATCCTTAATCGAGAGCACACTGCTTGCGATAGTCGGAGGCGTAGCGGGATTGTTAATAGCAACCTGGACCACTCAGGTTGCGCTCAAGTCGCTATCAAGTGCAATTCCGCGAGCCCAGGAAGTGAAACTCGATACGCGCGTGCTTCTGTTTACAGTTACGGTTTCGCTGTTGACGGGCATTCTCACCGGTCTGCTGCCTGCATTGAAGACGTCGCAGACTCGTTTTAACGAAACTCTTAAGGAAGGTGGCCGCGGCGCCAGCATTATTCGTGGACGCGCGCAGGGAGTTTTTGTGGCTGCCGAAATGGCGCTTGCCCTGGTGTTACTTATCGGTGCGGGATTGTTGTTGAGAAGTCTGAATGTTCTTTGGAAAGTCGATCCGGGATTCCGCCCGGACAACTTGATGACCTTCGGAGTCAACTTTGCTCCGGAGATGAGAAATGCGTCCGCGGAAAAGTCTCGAGTAACGGTGCGTGAGCTGAGCGAGAGATTGGCAACCACTCCGGGTGTAAAAGCCGCTTCGTTAACGTTTGGAGCAGCACCCTTAATCAGTGAGGATGATCAATTCTTCTGGGTTGATGGTGGGCCAAAGCCTGCCAGTCACGATGACATGTACATGGGTCTCTTCTATGTCGTAGAGCCAGGCTACCTCGATGCAATGGGGCTCAAGCTGCTGAGGGGTCGATTCTTCAACGACTACGATACGGAAAAGTCGGCGCGCGTCATGGTGGTTGATGAGATGCTGGCCCGCGAGCGTTTCGGAAACGAAGATCCGATCGGGAAGAGAATCAACCTGGAAGATAACCAGGGTCCTTACGAGATCGTCGGTGTCGTCGGACACGTAAAACAATGGGGGCTTGATACAGATCAAAACCAAAGTCTACAGGCTCAATTCTACCTTCCTTTCAGAGCGTTACCAGATGCGCAAATTCAAGGTACTGGCGGCGTTGGGGTCGTCGTTCGTGCCGACGAATCCGGAACCGGCCCAGCATTCTTTGGTTCGCTACGTAGCGCCATTCAGAGCCACAGCAATCAGAACGTAATCGCTAACGCGCAGACGATGAATGAGGTCATCACTGAATCGCTGGCAGAACGCCGATTCTCGATGATCATTCTCGGATCGTTTGCAGCAGCGGCATTGCTATTGGCGACTATGGGGATCTATGGCGTCATTTCTTACCTAGTTGGGCAACGAACTCACGAAATGGGTATCAGGTTGGCTCTCGGTGCGAAACGAACGGACATCCTGCGCC
>JBKPQV010000732.1:0-3762 GCA_046734235.1 Acidobacteriota bacterium | reverse complement strand
TGCGAATCAGGGACATTCGGTACAGGTGGAACTGGACCTTGAAATCGTAACTCCACCAGAAATTTTGTATCACGGTACAGCCGAACGATTTGTCCGCTCTATCAAAGCATCGGGATTGCTGAAAGGAAAACGAAATCACGTACACCTTTCAGATAACACGCAGACCGCAATCTCGGTTGGTAGTCGCTACGGCAAAGCAGTCGTTTTAGTTGTTGCAAGCGAGCGAATGAAGAGGGACGGGCATACCTTCTTTCGTTCAGCAAATGGTATCTGGCTGACTGAGCACGTGCCAGTCAATTACATCGATTTCCCAGAAACCTAAAAATTTTGCCCGAAATAGTTAGCGTAGAAATGACGCTAAGAGTTCTGACGGGAGATTATTATGAGCAAGAGAATTGAATTACTGGTGATTGATCCGCAGGTTGATTTCTGTGATCCACAGCGCGGTTCCTTATACGTCCCAGGCGCCGAGCACGATATGAAACGTTTGGCAACGATGCTTGGACGTCTCAGCGACAAGATCGACGACATCCACGTCACACTCGATTCGCACCACTTTATTCATATCGCCCACCCGATTTTCTGGCGCGACTCGAACGGAAAACATCCGGCAGTTTTCACGCGCATCAGCAAGTCGGATGTGGAAGAAGGAATTTGGACACCGACTGTTCCGAGTCTTTACCGCCGTGCCCTCGACTACGTTTGCAAGCTTGAACAAAACGGACGATACGAGCTCACTATCTGGCCGCCTCATTGTTTGATTGGTAGTCCTGGACACAATGTGTTTCCGGAACTATTCGCGGCCCTGACTGTCTGGGAGTCGCGGTTTGCTTTTGTGGACTACGTAACCAAGGGCAGCAACATCCTGACCGAACACTATTCTGCTGTTCAAGCTGATGTGCCGGATCCGGTCGACGTATCCACTCAGATCAACACTCGTTTGATTCAAACGCTTGAAAATGCCGATCAGATTTTGATCGCTGGCGAAGCACGCACGCACTGCCTCGCCAACACGGTTCGCGATATTGCAAACAACTTTGGCGATGACTCTTTTGTCTCAAAGCTTGTTTTGCTAACCGATGCCTCTAGCGACATTCCCGGCTTCGAAACTCACGCTCAAAACTTCGTCAATGAAATGGTGAGCCGTGGAATGCAGCTTTCAACCACTACTGAATTTCTTGCGTAAGTCGTAGCGTCGGAAAGGAGAAGAAAAGATGCCGATAATTAACTCTGAACTTGATCAAGTAAACATACCAAACAGTCACTATGGTTATTCAGCTACCCGGCTCGAGGAGCTGGGCGCGACTGAATACACAATCGCGTCAGTGGTTGCTGATGTTAGCGGTAGCACCGCAGCATTCACCTTTGATATGGAAGCCGCGATAACTCGCATCGTGCAGGCATGCAAGTTTAGTCCAAGAGCAGACAACGTGCTGCTGAGACTGGTGGCCTTTGATGATTCACTTAGCGAGTTGCACGGCTTCAAGCTGTTGGAGAATTGTCATCTCGCTGATTACGGCGGTGTTCTGCAGCCAGGTGGCTCAACTGCCCTCTACGATGCGACGGAAAATGCAGTCGCATCGACCACCAACTACGCACAAAAACTGGCAAGCGGAGATTTCTCAGCGAATGCGATCCTGTTTGTTATCACAGACGGGATGGACAACGCCTCGAGAATCTCTGCCAAACAGGTAAAGAAAGTATTTGCTGAAGCCGTTAAGAGTGAGGCACTGGAATCCATTGTCTCAATTCTAATTGGGGTGAATGTCAGCGATCCTCAGGTTAGCTCTTACTTGAGGCGTTTTCAGACCGAGGCCGGCTTCACGCAGTACATCGAAATCGATAAGGCGGATGCTAAGACGTTGGCCAGGTTGGCCGAATTCGTTTCCCAAAGTATTAGCGCGCAATCGCAAGCATTGGGAACTGGTGGCGGGTCTCAGCCACTCGTCTTTTGATAGCTACCCAGCGTCGCTAAATATGTTGTATAGGGCTTTGCACAAAACGCGAAAATCGCGCCTAACGCTGAGACACCACCGGCTTCAGCCGCGTGGGGTATCAACTTTTTTGCTACGACCGCTACGCACCAACGCCCTGCGCGCGGCTGCGCCGCGCGAGCGGATGTCGGGGGAGTGTGTGGTAGTGGAGAAGTTGATACTCCACGCGGCTGAAGCCGGTGGTGTCTCAGCGTTAGGCGCGCTTTCACAATTTTGTGCAAAGCCGTTGGAGTGTAAAGATGAATGCCGACAGTACATTCACTATCGGAACGACCCATACGGTTTGTCAGGATTATGCGCTTTCACATTCGAGTGTTGAGGGCAGCTTCGTAATTGTTTCTGACGGTTGTTCAACTTCACGCGATTCAGACTTTGGAGCACGCTTACTGGCACGTGCTGCAGCAAAGATCATTTCGGGTTCACCGGAAGTTGATCACAGATCGGTTCATGAAGCAGCTTCGTTGGTCGCTCTTCAATGGGCACAAGGTATTCAATTACCAAAAGAGACCGCTGACGCAACCTTACTCACCGCATATGCAGACGCTGACAACTTGCTGATCGGTGCCACGGGCGATGGCGTAGTAATTTTGGAATCGACATCGGAAGAAACGGATGTTTACTCAATCTCTTTCCCCGCGGGTTTTCCACTTTATCCAACTTATCTACACCAGGCGGACAGATTAAAAGCCTGGCAGGTAGCTTCGGGTGCAATCAAGGAAGTGAAGCGCTTTCACGCCGCGTCGATTTGCGAACCGCTTCAGCTAGTTGAGACATGGATCACATCTGAAGCAACTGAAGTATTTCGTCTCTCAGCAGCAAATTACCGTCACGTTGTGCTTATTTCCGACGGAATCCATTCGTTTTACAGAGCTCAGGAAACAATAACGAGTCGCAGCCTTAAGTCGATACCAATGGAGCAGCAGCTCCCGGTGCTTGTTTCGTTCAAGGGAACTCACGGCGCCTTCGTAGCCCGAAGGGTCAAACGGTTCATGAAGGAAGGAATCTCGAATGGGTTAGCCCACGCTGATGACCTGGCGATAGCCGCGATCTATTTAGGTGATTGACTATGTTTGCTAAGGCCACTCTGCCAGCACTGAAGGCTTTTCTAAGACCGGATCCGACCATGTCCAGCTATTACGTTCAAGGAAAGAAAATCCAGCTTGGGAAAAATGATTTCAAGGCTCAGGGTGGCGAAGGCTCGATTTATGTAAAAGGATCGACGGCTTACAAAATCTATTCGGATCCAAAACACACAATAGCAGCCGCCAAGATTCAGGAACTTTCGGTTCTCACCGAGTCGAACATCATCCGACCGTTGCATCTCGTCCTTGATTTGCACAACAAACTCGTTGGCTACGCAATGCGTTATGTCGGCAAAACTCATGCCTTGTGCCAGCTCTTTCCCAAAGCCTTTCGCCAGAGAAACAATTTGACACCTGAAAAAACTCTCGCGTTAGTGAAGAAGTTGCGGCTCGGTGTGGCTCATATTCACAGTAAACAGATACTCGTGGTTGATCTAAATGAGTTGAACTTTTTGGTTGCTACGGATTTCAGCGATCTCTTCTTTATTGATGTGGATAGCTATCAAACGCCGTCGTTTGCCGCAACTGTTTTAATGGAAAGTGTTCGCGACCGGCATGCTCAAAAGTTTACGACCGGCTCCGATTGGTTTTCGTTTGCGGTTGTTTCGTTTCAGTTGTTTGTGGGAATTCACCCGTTTAAGGGAACTTATGCTCCGCTACAAAACGTGGCTGACAAGTTGGATGCG
>JBKPQV010000731.1:0-4656 GCA_046734235.1 Acidobacteriota bacterium | reverse complement strand
AGCAGGAACCAGCCAAAGACAGCCGCAAGACTGGCAGAGAATCGTGGATCCCAAAAGCCATTCGTTGAATCGAATTTGTTTTTCAACTCTCATCGCAACGCCCCTTTGTCCGATCATCCTTGCCGAGAAGGTTTGGACTATCTAAATGACAAACAAGGCGAATGTTTCAACAAATTGTTTCGGTTTTTTGTGCTTACTTTTGAGTGGGATCACAACAAACTCGCAGCAATAGGACCTGTATGAGCAATAGGACGAATAATATGTCTGATAGGTCCCTATAGGTTCCTATTCCTAACCTGCCGTTGACTCACATCAGCAAGCAGCCCGACAATCGCAATCGATGCAAGTGCGCAAACCAAAATCTCAAAGATTGAGTCAATTCGCCTCAAGACTGTTAGCACAGTGGCGACAGTTGAAATTACCCCTCGAAAGCGAACCGGTGATCGTCGCCGTTTCAGGTGGAGCCGATTCTACTGCGCTGCTCTTAGGCATCGATGAACTAAGAACCGCCGGTAAGGTGTCCGTTACTGTCTTTGTTGCACATTTGGACCATCAATTACGCAGCTCCAGCAGGAAGGACGCTCGTTGGGTCTCAAGTCTCGCCCGCCAGTTTGGATACACTCCGGTAGTTGGACGAGCCAAAGTGGCCGAAATTGCCCAGGCTCGTGCGGACAATCTGGAGCAAGCAGCCAGGATCAGCCGGTATGAATTCCTCGAACGGACTGCTAAACGAAAGCACGCCAGACTTGTTCTGACGGGACACACCATGGACGACCAGGCTGAAACTGTCTTAATGCGGTTAATGCGCGGCAGTTCGCCTGCAGGATTAAGCGGCATGGAAGCACGGCGCCCAATTAGAACCGGTTCCGACATTATCCTGGTTCGCCCTTTGCTCCTGATGCGTCGGAACCAGACTGAAGACTACTGCCGTGACCGAAAGATTGACTATTTGCACGATGAGATGAACGAAGACGAACGTTTTTCGCGTGTCAAAGTGCGTAAGCAATTGGTGCCGGTCATGCAGATGTTCAATAAACGGGTCGTTGAAGCCCTTTCCAGAACCGCCTCACTGTTAAGTGAAGACCGCGACGTTTTGTTGGATAGTTCCGATAACCTCTTAAAGCAGGCAGCTAGGTTTTCAATTGAGAACGGTGAAACCAAAGCGCCGCCACTAGACGTACTTGTTCTCGCTAACGCTCCAGCGGCCCTCCGGCGGCGCGCCCTCCGACAATGGATAGCGAATGGGCCCGCTGGAAGCACCAGACGACTGGAAATGGTGCACCTTTTGGCTGTTGAAAGGCTGGTGACGGGCAAGGAGGGTGGTAAGGTTGTCGAACTTCCAAACGGCTACAAAGTGCGACGGAAGCGCGGTCGACTGGAATTTGAGGCTAAAAACGATTGAAAAAGCCCGATTCAAACTTTATAGTCATTTCTGGTGTCCGATATGCTTCAGCTTGTCGGCGGGTACATAGATCAAGGGCTGGCTGAAGCGTATCGGACAACGGCTTTTACGCAACGGTATTTTTTGACACGGCATCGAAGTTTTGGTCGATTTCGGTCGATAAGATTAGGACGAGAACCCCAGATCCGGGGATAGTGACTGGGGAGCGACAAAGGGCGCTGGGATCAGGTATTATCGGCGTCGGAGGCTTTAATGAATTTGAGTTCCACTGCAAGACAGATCGTTTTCTGGCTCCTGATTATCGCGGGAGCACTTTTGCTATATAAGCTGGTCAATCCGCGCGGCAGTAGTTATGAGAATGTGGATCTAACCCGGCTGGATTCGATGATCCAGAGCGGCAATCTCAAACAGATGACCGTTAAGCAGACCGAAACGGTTGCCATCGACAATAACAACAAAGAGTATCGCGTTGCATTATCGAACGATTTTGCAAAACGGGATCTGTTGGTCCTGGCTCGTGAGGTCGTAAACGGAAAACCGCGTGTAGCAAAAGTAGAAGAGGAATCCAGTAGTAGTTATATCTGGCCGATGCTCATTACCTGGGCACCACTCCTGTTCATTATTGCAATCTGGATTTTCATGTTGCGCCAAATGCAATCGGGCGGTAACAAGGCCCTGTCATTTGGTAAGTCTCGAGCCAAGCTGCTGAACAATCAGCAGAAACGCGTGACGTTCAAAGACGTAGCAGGCGTCGAAGAGGCGAAGGAAGAGCTACAGGAAATCATTGAGTTCCTTAAAGAACCACAAAAGTTTCAGAAGCTCGGAGGCCGCATACCGAAGGGCGTCTTGATGATGGGCCCGCCGGGAACCGGTAAGACATTACTTGCTCGCGCAATCGCTGGCGAAGCGAATGTTCCCTTCTTCTCGATCTCGGGTTCAGACTTTGTCGAGATGTTCGTGGGTGTTGGTGCTTCCCGAGTTCGTGATTTGTTCGAACAAGGTAAGAAGAACGCACCGTGCATTATCTTCATCGACGAAATTGATGCCGTGGGTCGACATCGCGGTGCTGGTTTGGGCGGCGGTCACGATGAACGCGAACAAACGTTGAATCAATTGCTCGTCGAGATGGATGGATTCGAGTCGAATGACGGCGTGATTCTAATCGCGTCGACGAACCGTCCGGACGTTCTCGATCCAGCATTGCTTAGACCAGGCCGTTTTGATCGGCGGGTGGTCGTTTCTCGTCCAGATGTTCGTGGACGTGAAGGCATCTTAAAAGTTCATACACGGAAGATTCCGCTCGGCGAAGATGTCGATATCTCCGTGATCGCTCGCGGTACTCCAGGATTTACTGGAGCAGACCTCGCGAACCTCGTTAACGAAGCCGCACTCAACGCTGCACGTTACAACAAAAAACTTGTAGCGATGGGAGACTTCGAACTCGCGAAAGATAAAGTGCTAATGGGCGCAGAGCGCAAGAGCATGGTCATCTCAAATGAAGAGAAGCGAGTAACGGCCTATCACGAAGCGGGTCACACGCTCGTTGGTTTGAAGGTGCCCAATGCGGATCCGGTCCACAAGGTCACCATTATTCCGCGCGGCATGGCGCTTGGCGTGACACAACAGCTACCAGAAGGCGATCGTCATAACTACAGCCAGGAGTATCTGTTGGGCCAGATTGCAATTTTGATGGGCGGACGTATTGCTGAAGAGACTTTCCTCGGCAGCATAACCACCGGCGCTTCAAACGATATCGAACGTGCTACAGAGTTAGCGCGCGCGATGGTTTGTGAGTACGGAATGTCCGAGATGGGACCATTAACCTTCGGCAAGAAGGAAGAGCAAATCTTCCTGGGACGCGAAATTGCTCAACATCGCGATTTCTCTGAAGACACTGCGATCAAGATCGATCAGCAGGTTAAGAAGATAGTTACTGTGCAGTTTGAACGTGCAAAAGGGATTATCGAAGAAAACCGCGATACCATGATTCGCCTGGCTGAGTGTTTGCTCGAAAGAGAATCACTCGACGGTGTGGAGATTCGTAGGATTGTGGCAGGCCTGCCGCTCGACGACACCACTCCATTATCAGATGGTGGCGATGAAGACCGTCCTCAATTGAAGGAACCTTCATCAAAACCACTGAAGCCGATTCTACCGCCAATTACGGGTGGTAATCCGGCACCCGCCTAAGGCGAGACGAATCGCTGGCAATTCAAGGGAACGGTTAACACCGTTCCCTTTTTTCTTTGGACCGCTACTCGCAAATCAAGCCCCTCCTTGGGGTGCGGTGGCCCGGCACCGCTTTGTTACACGATATTCGTAGATCGATCGCTTTTGTTCTCCAAGGAGTGTGATTGATGAATAACGCTGTGATAAAGCGGTGCGGGGCCACCGCACTCCAAGGAGATCGTGATCGGTTATAGTCTCTATATGACTCGAGGGTGGCGAATCAGGAATCAAATACTTCCAATAGGCGAGCGAACGCTCGTGATGGGTATTCTTAATGTCACCCCCGATAGTTTCAGTGACGGTGGCGAGTTTTTCACTCCGGAAAAAGCCATTGAACACGCGCGCCAAATGGTTGCTGAGGGCGCTGACATCATCGACGTTGGAGGTGAATCCACCCGACCCGGTAGTGCTGGGCCCGTGACCGCGGACGATGAAATCGCTCGAGTTGTTCCAGTCATAGAGGCACTCGCGAAAACCAGTGATGTTCCCATCTCAGTCGATACAACCAAATCGGAGGTCGCAACGGCCGCGCTCAATGCCGGCGCTTCAATAGTCAACGATGTTTCAGCTTTACGTTTTGATTTCTATGTTGCGGATGCCGTATCAAAAGCCGGTGCCGGAATTGTATTGATGCACTCGCGCGGCACTCCGGCCACTATGCATCGTCTGCCTCCAGTGGCTGACATCATGAAAGAGGTCAATTCAAGTCTACACGCAAGTATCACCATGGCTGAGCGGCGCGGCGTTACCCGCGATGCAATAGCAATAGATCCGGGTATTGGTTTCGGTAAGAACCAGGAACAAAACCTTGAACTGATTGCGAAGTTGGGACAGCTCACAGTGGCATTTCCAGATCTACCGATCCTGATCGGCACGTCCCGCAAATCATTTATCGGACGCGTACTGGCGGACGCGGAAGGCAATCCAGCGCCAGCGGATCAACGCCAACAAGGTACGCTGGCTTCAGTAGCTGCCGCCGTAATAAACGGCGCACATATCGTGCGGGTCCATGATGTAAAGGCAAC
>JBKPQV010000730.1:0-4287 GCA_046734235.1 Acidobacteriota bacterium | reverse complement strand
TAGGCCAGCACGACAGCACGAGAGAATGTCTTTAGTCCTTTTATCTTTGAGAGCTCAGTAGTGATGTCTTCGGTGATACCGTCACGGAGATACTCGTCTTCTTTCATCCCACTCAGATTTTCGAAATAGAGAACGGCGATCGAGTGCTCATGAACTGTTGATGGCGGGCGGCTACGAAAACCACTCGGATCAGTAAGATGTCGGCCCGAGTCGAGATCCCGCTTAAGTCTTTTCAGCGCGGTCTTCAGGTCAGTTGCACTTTGATAACGAAGGTCTCGATCTTTTTCCAGCGCTTGTGAAACAATTCGGCCCAGCTCTGAGGGCAATGAGGAATTGACTTCATTTACCGCCACCGGATCTCGATTAAGGATTGAGTCGAACATGACTGCCGAAGTTTCGCCTTTGAAGGGAAGCACGCCGGTAGCCATCTGGTACAACACAGTCCCAAATGAAAAGAGATCGGTGCGAGTGTCCGTTACTTCACCGCGAGCCTGTTCGGGTGACATGTAGGCGACGGTGCCCATAGTCGCGCCCGCGGTCGTCAGATCATCAAGCCGAGCAGTTGGCATCATCGACGACGTGTTTGGCTTTTGTTTCTGGTCGATTTTGGCGAGACCGAAGTCGAGAATTTTTGCCTGACCCCGAGATGTAACAAAGATATTTGCAGGCTTTAGATCGCGATGAACAATTCCCTTTGAGTGTGCCGATTCGAGTGCGTCGACAATCTGTACCCCGAGAGTTAGAACTGTATCGATATCGAGTGGACCGCGCCGGATGCGATCAGCCAGTGATTCACCATCCAGTAGCTCCATGATGATGAAGTGGGCAGATTCAAATTGCTCGATGCCGTGAATAGTACAGATATTTGGATGGTTGAGTGCTGAAGCGGCGCGTGCTTCACGCTGGAAGCGTTGGAGGAGGTTCTCGTCTTCAGCCATTGAAGGCGTAAGGAACTTCAACGCGACGTGACGGCCAAGGTTGGTATCCTCGGCTTCATAGACAACTCCCATCCCTCCTTCGCCGAGCTGCGCCGTAATGTGATAGTGCGAGATAGTCCTGCCAAGCATGGGGGAGTGCCTCCGGAAATGAACAGCGATGATTGCTTAAGTGAGTCCATAGTATAGCGGCAGGAAGAAATCGAGCAAACCGACGCTCATTTCATTCCTGAATTCAAACGGGAGTAGTGAAGAATTCCTTGCAAACGACCTATGCCTCCGATATCTTCTGGCGGCGAATTACCCTTCGAACAATCTCTGCTGGTCAAGGAAGAAACCTCACGTTTCGGGCCAAAGTCTGCTGGACATATTCCAGTAGCTAAGGTGATTTCTGTTCAGCTGGAAACATAATGACCTGAGTAACAGGGAGGTTTGTACCGTGAAAATTGTCGGAATTTTGGGAATCGTTTTCTTCTTGTTGGGTGGATTGATTCTGCTGATCGGGGTTGTCGTCTGTATCAATACCTACACCTCGGACTATGCGACTTCAGCTTGCAAAAAAGCCGCAGAGGATGAAAAGGCTTTCGATGAAGCAAAAACCCTCTGTGGTGACACAACGTCAGATTGTTACAAGCGGGCGACAATTGGATTAACTTCACAGGCTGACTGTGACGCCCGTACCGAGTACATGAACAAACAAATGCTCATGGGCATTGTGCCGGCGGTGCTTGGTGGACTCCTCGGGTTCGTCAGTTTGATCATGGCAATTGTCGGTTTCGTCATGGCTCGAAAGAAAGCTAAGCCGGCGCCTGCTGGATAAAACAAAAACTGCAAATCGGCGCTAGTTCTGTCCTCGAAATTGATAATCTTCGCCGTTGACCTCGTGAGCGATTTTCCAACCGGACTAACGTCTGCCTGGATCTGCGTCCAAACATACACGAAACTCTTGCTATCGTTCTAAAATAAGCAACACTCTACTAAATTTGGGCCAACGTGAAGGTAGGTGAAGCAGATGACAACCTTTCATCTATTTGAATTTCTCCCGCTCTGGGCAATCTTTGTGGGAATCTTACTGATTGTCTTGATGTCTGCTGGCTTAGGTATATACATTGCCCGTTTCAGAAAACGTCGTTTGAAACCTGAAGAGGACGAAGGACCAATCGGGGCTGCGGTAAATGCCACTCTTGGTCTTCTCGCTTTTATACTAGCCTTCACATTCGGCTTAACCGCATCGCGTTTTGATAGTCGGAAACAGCTGTTTCTCGACGACGTTACTGCGATTGAAACAACTGCGAAGCGCGCGGAGCTAATCCCAGAACCTCACCGAAGTGAAGTCCGGGAGTTGATACACAAGTATGTTGAGTTGAGAATGGGTTTCACTGCAAGCAAAGAAGAGGTGCTCGAACGAGTCAGGCAAGCGGAAGAAGTCCAACAACAAATATGGCCCCATGCAGCCGCACTTGCTGATGCCGACCTAAAGAACGCCGATATCGTCTCTCTTTTTGTTGATTCGGTGAACGAGATGATCAATGTGCAAACCCGCCGCGTAACGATTGGTTCAGCCCACATTCCAGCACTCGTCTGGTTTGTTTTATTTGGCGTCACGATTCTTTCGATGATAGAAGTTGGATATCTGTTTGGCAGAGCTCAAAACGTGAACTGGCTATTCCTTATTGCACTCTCACTTGCGTTTTCAGGTGTGATGGTTCTTATTGCGGATCTCGATCGTAGTGGGGCAGGTGCGGTTGGCGCAATTACTATAAATCAACAGCCGATGATCGATATGCATCGGAGACTATTCGGTGAACATGCGAAATGAGAGACCGCTTATGTCATTGAGAAACGGGTTAATCGCATTGCTAGTGGTCATGTTTCTGGTCGCCATCGCCTTGGCACAAAATGCGCCGCCCACCAACGTTGCCGGTATACCAGTCAACTACGACGAGACGCAGGTTGGAACATTCACCTTGCCTGATCCTCTCCTGCTCGCCAACGGACAGCGGGTGCGCGACGCAAATACCTGGAATAAGAAAAGGCGACCGGAAATTGTGCACTTGTTTGAAGAGAACGAATATGGCCGCAGCCCAGGCCGACCCAAAGACTTGAGCTTCGACGTGTTTGACAAGGGAACGCCAGCCTTGGATGGCAAGGCAATTCGGCGTCAGGTCACCATCTATTTCTCGGCGAACAAGTCGGGACCTAAAATGGATTTGCTTCTGTATCTACCTGCTAACGCGCCAAAGCGTATTCCCGTATTTTTGAACATTAGTTTTACGGCCAACTCGAGTGCGGTGGCTGATCCCGGCATTAGACCTGGTGAGGTGTGGGGCCGAGACAGGAAACGTGGACCAGCACCAACAACCAACGCTTTGGGTAAACTGAACCCCATCCCGTTTCTGGAGCAGGGAATTGGCGTAGCGACCGTCTATTACGGCGATATCGAACCCGATTTCCAAGGCGGACTGTCCAATAGTGTGCGCTCCTTATATCTGAAGCCAGGCCAGAGCGTCCCGGCGGCAAACGAATGGGGTGCAATTGCTGCCTGGGGTTGGGGATTGAGCCGTGCGCTCGATTATCTCGAAACAGACAAAGGTGTGGATGCGAAGCGTGTAGCGATTTTCGGTATCTCGCGACTCGGCAAGACCGTGATGTGGGCCGGTGCACGTGACACACGCTTCAAGGTAGTGATCGCCAGTTGTTCAGGTGAGGGTGGGGCAGCTCTTAGCAGAAGAAACTACGGCGAGACCATCGCCCATCTAACTGCGCCGGCAAGATATCCTTACTGGTTTGCGACCAACTATCAAAAATATAACAATCACGTCGATCAGTTTCCCGTTGATGCTCATATGCTCATCGCCTTGATCGCGCCGCGTGCGGTGTTATTACAAACTGGCGATCAGGATAGTTGGGCTGATCCGAAGGGAGAGTACGTGGCAGCGGTTGCTGCGAGCCCCGTCTTTCGTTTGCTGGGGAAGCAGGCATTGGACCAGCAACATGTGCCGGCTCCGGGGCAGCCTATTCTCAACACCCTTGGCTATCTAATGCATGCAGGTGGGCACGGCACGGTTCCTTCTGACTGGGAAGTTTTTGTAAAGTTTTTGAAGATGTACTTGTAGAACCGGTGAGTGGCTCTCAGATCGCAAATTATCGCAAATCTTAGATCTAACAGTGAAGTAAAATGAGCTTCAATAGCACGTTGATTCCGGCAATTGTGAGATATCCAATTTGAGATCTGAGATTTCTGGTTCTTTCCTTCGTTTGAGGCTTTTCCATGGATCGCAAAAGAAATAAGTTCTCAATGGCAGTCTTACTTCTGACTTCCGCGATTATTTTCACGCAGTTACTATTAATC
>JBKPQV010000729.1:0-10189 GCA_046734235.1 Acidobacteriota bacterium | reverse complement strand
GCAACGAGTTTCCCATCACTGGTTACTCCGGTTTTGTGTCGCGTCCTGGACGGATGCCGCTTAGTAGTCGCGACCATATCTTCCGCGCGGTCATAGATCATCTTGACGGGTTTTCCCGCTTTCCAGGCCAACAATGCTGCGTGTCCACTGATTAACGATGGATATTCTTCTTTACCGCCGAAGCCGCCACCCGTTTCAGTTTGGATGACACGTATTTTGTGATCAGGTAAACCGAACAATTTGATAAGTGCTTTATGCACATAATAGGGACACTGCATCGAGCCCCATACAGTCACACCTTCACCCTCGTTCGCCACGGCTATCGCGCCATTGGTTTCAATATATAGTTGTTCCTGCGCTCCGGTTTCGTATTCACCTTCAATTACAAGATCAGCTTTGGACCACGCGTCGTCGACATTTCCTTTGTTGACGAGGAACTTCTTAAAAACGTTATCGGTTCCCCAGATGATCTGCTTTTTATCCAGTGAGTCTTCAAGGGAGAAGATCGCGGGTAACTCGTCGATTTCGATCTTCACATTGCGACGAGCTTCCTCGAGTAAATATTTGTCCCGGTGAGCCAGAAGGAGGACCGGTTCTTCCGGGTGATTTACAAAACCATCGGCGAGGTAAGGCTGGTCATCAAGAATCAGTGCAACATGATTGGCGCCCGGTATATCTTTCGCCGTAACAACGACAAACTCATTCCATGGAAGATCTCCACCGAACGAAATGTTTTTGATGTGCCCACGAGCAACCGGACTGCGCACGGTTACGCCGTGGAGGAGGTCGGGAAAGGTCAGATCGTCGACATAAAGCGCCTGGCCCGTGACCTTTTTTCGGCCCTCTTTTCGAGGTACAGGTTTGCCTAGTAAATGAGTTGTCATGGAAATGTAAGAATGGTCTTCGATCTTAGGCCTTAGGCCTTTCAGAAGCAAAGACCAAAGACCAAAGGTCAAAAACCAAAGCCAAAGACGAAGGGACAGTCAGCTAAGGTTTGGCGATCACCAATGGATTTGACTCAATCTCTCGCCGGTAAAAAACCCTTGGTCGCTGGACGCTGCGCTTGTTTGGTTCGGGAATGCTCTTCTCACTTTCCGTAAAAGCCAACCCAACACCGCGTCCTTCATTCATTTTTTGCACCTGCATTTGCGGTACACGTTCTGTCGCGAAGTCGAGCCACTCGCGCGCAATAAGTAAACCATCCTTTGGTTCATAATCAGCAACCGGAGTTTTCAATCCTTCCTCAACTAACGCATAGGTTAGGAGTCCGTGGCCGAGTTGCGCCGCTTCAAGTGCAGCCTGAAAGCTTTGTGCTGCAGTCAGGATGTACATTCCTTTTTCATAGGCGAGTTGCGCAAGGCCTTTCGAGTTCATTGGACCACGTCGTTTTTCTTCTGCCTCCAATGCCTGTCCCGAATTGCAAGCATCGATGATTAGCAACATATGTCCCGCATCTATTCCTTCCACAGCATCTTCCAATTCAAGGTCTGAAATGCTGTGAGCAAGAATTGCGTTTAAGCCTTCTCGATCTAACTCCGTCCGCTCTCCTTTATAGCCGAGGTCATGCGGTATTAGATAAAAACGAGCTTGCTGTGCGGTTCCGTGGCCAGCGTAAAAGATGATCACGCTATCCTCCGGCTCAACTTTTTTCAAATTATCGAGTGGGCCAGCTTTCAAACTTGGCTGCGTGCTTTGGCCTGAAAGACGCTTTAGCGCCGAAAGAATATTTGCCTTGGTGGCATTTTCATTGATGAGCGACACAACCTCAACCCGCTCATATTCGCCAATCTGATTTTGCTTGGCGCGGATTTCATCGCCGAAACTTTGTGCGTCGGCAACCGCATACTTCAAGTTGTAGTCTTTGTTTTCGTATTCGTTCAGCCCGACCGCAATCACGTAAGCGACTCCCTTTCGCTTAAGTGACGGCGCTCCAGTGATCGCGAGCGGTGCATCTTTACTTTTAACGTTATCCTTATTAAATGCGTAGGCAACAAATTGATTTTCACCGGCCTTTACCGTCACTTCTTGTTCAAGTGTGACGTTTGGTTGTCCGTTCAAAACATCGCCATGCCACACTTTGACGAGTGAACCATTGCGGAAGAGTCGAACGTCGCGGGCGCCAGAACTTTGTGGATTATTCCTGTCAGCCGGTGCGTCCGCAACGTCGATCTTTAGCTTTACGGTGCGCGATGTGATGCCGCTTGCGGGAACATCCACAGGAATGGCAAGTTTCACAATCGGTTGACGACGATCTTTTTTGGAGATGTCAGTTGAAACTTTTGGTCGTTTTCCTGCAAAAATATCTCCAAGTAAACCAGGGTAGTAAAACTCGTTAAAGAACCATTCAATCGGAGCGACGTTATATGTCTCCTGGTTGTAGCGCCAGAGGATTTGATTCCAGGTCGCTGGCGTGCCGTCGAACAATCCCTGCTGCGTAACGACCATCCACTCGCCACCATCATCGAGTGAAATCAACGTCAACAAGTGTTCGCCTGTATTTGCGTCCCAGAGAAATGTGGCGCCGTCTTCTGCAGCTGAAGCGATCAACTGATTGTCAGGACTAAAGTCGATTGACTCGATGTTTGCCGTATGCCCTCTTAAGGTTGTTAACTCACGTCGATTGGTTGCATCCCAAATTTTGATTGTGTTGTCGCTAGCGGCAGTTGCAAAGAACTTGTTGTCACGACTAAATGCAACCAGGGTGACCGCCTTGCCATGTCCTTTTACTGAGGCGACCTCCTGCCCGGTCGCGACATCCATGAATTGCACCTGGCCAACTGCATCGACCTTTAGATCTTTCATTATGTCATTCGGATCCTGTGACTGCTTTGAACCTTTCTTCGGTCTTTGATTCGGATTCATCGCCCCGCTCATCATTGCGGCTACATCGATGTTTGCCTTGGTTTCAACGCCGCTAAGAGCAATTAAACGACCGTCCGGACTAAAAGTGGTGTCAGTGACCTTGCGACCCATAGTGCCGGCAGCCATCGTCCCAATCATAGTGGTCATGATGTTGGCGATATCAGCCATGTTGGGCATTGGCATTGTTGGCCGGCGTCCTCCTCCTCCTTGTGGGAACTGCATGACGTTCCCAATCGATTTCATTGGCGATGCGGTAAGGTCGGTTAATTTGTTACCTGTTTGGATATCCCAAAGCGAGACGGCTCCCATGGAAGTAGCCGTTGCTAATATCTTTCCATCTTTGCTGAGTCCTGTAACTGAAGGAACTTCGTCTGGCGTAATTGTGCGAATCTCAGTTCCAGTTTTTACATCCCAAACTTTGATAACACCTCGTTGCATAATCGATCCGCTGTTTCGTGCGGGGTCCTGCATATAGTTCACCACAAGCAATGACCCGTCATCACTGAATCGGAGTCGTTGTACCGATTCTGGCGCGCCAGTTGGTGACAACACTTTCAGTTCACGTCCCGTTGTCGCTTCCAAAATTGAAACCACTGGACTGTTGAGCTTTTGGATAGCCAAGAGAGTTCCATCTGGACTGGGAATCGGAAACGTCTTACTAAGTGACGCCGGTGTTGTGCGAAGGCCTCGACCAGTGCGAAGGTCCCAACGAGTTCGTCCACCTGCAGAAAGCTGTGTACCGTCGGCGCTAAACCTAACGTGGTACGCCATATTTGTACGGCCAGTCATTTTCGATAATTGCTTGCCAGTAGCTGTTTCCCAAATGATCGTTTCGGTATCGTAACCGCCGGTTGCGATTTTTTGACCGTCGTTACTAAGAGTAACGTAGGCAAATGCTTGTGATCCAAACGCGCCGCTATTGGGTATTTTCAAAGCGGGAAGCTCGCGCATCGTTGCTACTTCCCAGATCTTTGCGGTGTAGGCGTCAGCAAGTGCTACAAAACGCCCGTCGGGACTGAACTTCACTGGAGCGAACTCATTTATAGTTGTAGAAAGTTCTTTAGAGGCTTTACTTGTAAGGTCGAAAAACTTGAAACGCTTTTTGTCATCTATTCCAGCTGCCAACAAATGGCCTTCGGGTGAGAACGCAAGTTGAATACTACTCATTCGCTCATCTGCGATTTTTACCCTGCGTACTTCGCGCCCTGAAGACAACTCAAGAAACCTAATTTCCGAGTCGGAACCTGTGAGTGTCAACTGCGTACCATCGGGAGTTAGGGTCAGTCCAGTGTCAGTCCCGTTAAAGCCCGCCATCAGTTCCGACGATGCATCGATCTTACTTAATTCGCGCCCGCTGCTTATGTCCCACACTCTTATTGCGTCACTTGCTGTAACGAGGCGATTGTCTGGAGTGAAAGCCATGAAGAAGATGCCGACTGATGCCATCATGCTTCCCTGAGTTCCGGTCAGTGTTTGTACTTCTCGTCCTGTTGCGACTTCCCAAACTTTGACTGTGTTGTCGGCTCCAGCGGCCGCAACAAATTGGCTATCTCGACTAAAGGCAACAACGCCGGCACCCATCATCGAGCTTCCAGTTCCGGTCGTTAGTTCACGCAACTTTCTTCCAGTGGCTGTTTCCCAAAGCTTGATTGCACTGCTTCGATAAGTCCCGGTAGCCAGAAGCTTTCCATCGGGACTGAACGCCAGGCGAGTGGCGCCGAGCAGATCGTTATAACCGGTTTGCAGAACGAGCTCCGGCTTGGCCTCCTTTGCCTGTTGACCAGTTTGCGTAGACGAAGTTGGCCCACTGCTCTGAACCCCGATTCCCCTTTGATCGGTTGGCGTCGGACTAGCGCTTGGACTTTGCGCAAGGCTTGCTATGGACCCTGTGGTTAGTAATACGAGGAGAGAGAGGAATTTGATAAAGCACTGGGAGGTATTCATATGTCACCTTAACACTTACACCTTGCTTGGGCCGTTTCTTAGTACCTATCAACGTTCTCGAGGAGCAGTAATCCGATCGAGACGAGTGCGAGGACATACATTACCGGATGAATGTCACGACGCCGTCCAACGATAAGATAAAGGCCAACATGAGAAATGAATCCCCAGAGAATTCCCTGGGTGATCGAAAACGTCAGGGGGATGAGGATTATAGTCAAAAAGGCCGGTAAACCCTCTTCAATTTTGGCAAAGTTAATCTGGCCAACACTTCTAAACATTGCGGCTCCGACCAGGACTAAAACCGGAGCCGTTGCGTAGGGAGGAACCATACCCGCGATCGGCGCCAAAAAGAAGCAAGGCAGGAAACAAAGCGCCGTAAAGACCGAAGTTAGTCCTGTACGGCCGCCAACACTAATCCCTGCGATGCTCTCGATATAAGCCGTGCCAGATGATGTGCCCGCCACTCCGGCTCCAAGCGTTGCCAGTGAATCAACAACTAAACCCTGTCGAAGATTTCGAGGATTTCCATTTTCATCGAGCAATTCAGCGGCATGCGCAACCCCGATGAAGGTTGAGATTGAATCAAAGAGGTCAGTAAAGAAAATTGAGATGATGGCTGGCAGAAGCGAAAGCTTTAGAGCTCCTACGACGTCGAGCTTCAGGAAGACAGTGTGAAAGTCGGGAGGACTAAACAAATGTTCTGGCGCTTTGATCATTCCCAACGCCCAGGCAATCAGGGTTACCACAAATATTCCTGAGAGGAATGAAAAGACGCTCTTGCGGACCATCATGACAACTGTTAGCGCCAGACCGGCACAAGCGAGCAATGCCTCGCCGCCGATTCTGCCAAGCTTTACGAATGTGACCGGATCGGCCGCAATGAAGCCTGCGTTCCTGAGTCCAATAAAAGTGAGAAAGATTCCGATGCCGGCAGCTGTGCCAATCCGCAATTCACTTGGAATTGCCTTCGCGATCGTTTCACGAATCGGAGTGATAGAGATCAAAAGAAAGAGGACACCTGCCCAGAAGACGATGCCGAGCGCAGTCTGCCACCAAACTTTCTGCGTGAGGATGATCGTGAAAGTAAAGAAGGCATTGAGACCCATGCCGGGTGCTACCGCAAATGGCAGCTTCGCATAGGCACCCATCAGCAGTGTCATCACAAAACAGATCAACACTGTAGCAGTAAGCACGCCGCTGAAACTCATTCCAGTTCCGGGCGTGGAAAGAATCGACGGATTCACAACGACGATGTAAGCCATCGTGAAGAAAGTAGTGATGCCGGCGATTGCTTCTGTGCGGATGTTTGGACGCTGAGTGTCGGTGGTCGGCATCTTGAATGCCGGACATTTTGCCACAGATTTACTAGCTAAACGACAAACGACCGAGAGTGTTTTCACTCTCGGTCGTAGTAATCAGCTAACCAGGAGTTCCCCAACTTCTGCCAGCTGATGATCTCTTAGCGAGCGTTGACCGCAACCATGTCAAAACTCTTTGCTGATTGGCCCAACTGCCGTTGCAGTTTCTTTTCGGAACTTGAACTTGGTGTTGCGAGTCCGTTAGCTTCAGAAGCCATCCAAACCTGCGCGAGAAAATACTGATCTCCGTAGTGACGGAATGTCAGCTTGGCCTTTGAATTGGTCCAGCCAATAATGTCCGTCGTTTGCACCATCGCACTGGTTTGGCTATCGATGTTCGTGATCTGCAGTACGCTTCGATCTGACGCCGGATTGACAATCCTTACTTTGTAATCGCCAGCGGGCATCGTTGTGTTGCCCACATTGAAAGTAAACGGAACGTTAACTCTGAGTTGCTGTTGGATCCTCGACTGAGCTTGTGCACTGACTCCGAGAACACTGACCAGGATCATTGTGGCTAACGCTGTGTAGATACGGTTTCTCATGGTGTTTCCATCCTCTTTGAATCTTTGCGATCGAAGCTCATCAGTTTCAACCGAGGCATTTGGTTGGCTTTTCTTCGACCGTCCTTTTTGCCTCTCACTTAATAACGCGGCTGTTCGCGCTGAATCCCCTCACGTAGCTCAAAATATTTGTTGTAGAATCCACGACATCAAAATTCCTGCCGTTTTTCGAACACTTCCGGAGCAACCGCGAATGTCGACACCCACAGGGGTAACTCAGCTTTTGATTGATTGGAGTAAAGGCGACCAGGCCGCTTTGGACCAGCTGATGCCCCTGGTGTATAGCGAATTACGCAGGTTGGCGACCAACTATCTACGCCGGGAACGTCAGGGCCACACTCTGCAGCCCACTGCCCTGGTGAACGAGGCTTATCTGAAGCTCGTAGATCAAAGGAATGCAAAATGGCAAAACCGTGCGCAGTTCTTTGGGATATCGGCGCAACTGATGCGACGAATTCTCGTAGATCACGCGCGGCAGCACCGGGCGGCAAAACGTGGGGGATCGGAGCAACAGCGACTCTCGATTACCAGTGCGGAAAAATTCGCGAAGCAGTCGGAAATCGACTTGCTGGCGTTGAACGAAGCTTTGGATGAGTTGACAAAAATGGATCCGCAACAGGCTCGAATCGTGGAACTCAAATTCTTTGGCGGCTTATCAATAGAGGAGACGGCGGAAGTTTTGGGTATCGGTCATGCGACTGTAGAACGCGATTGGAAGATGGCCAGAGCGTGGCTAAGAAGACAATTGGAATAGTCTCAGGTTTCTAATCTTTGTGTCTTCGTGTCTTTGTGCCTTCGTGGTGAAAGAGAACGTTAACATGGAATTCTTTCAAAACACGAAGGCACTAAGTCACCAAGACACAAAATGAGAAATATGAGGGACAAAGGAAACAATCTGCGCGTTAGATACTGAAGGAGTCTTTATTTTCCGAATATGACCCCGGAGCGTTGGCAACAAGTAAAAGCCATCTTTAACTCGGCAATGCAGTATCGGCCGGAGGAGCGACATTCTTTTCTTGAGGAGGCTTGTTCCGGCGACGCGAATCTTCGCAGCGAAGTTGAGTCGCTTATTGCGTCGCACGAAAAGAGCGGTGAGTTTATCGATCAGCCTGCTTACCAAAACGCACCCTGGTTAGCTGACGAGAAGACGGATCTGAAGCAAGGTCAGAAGATTGGCTCTTATCAGATCTTGTCGTTCATTAGTCGTGGTGGCATGGGTGAGGTCTACTGCGCGCAGGACCAACGGCTAAATCGCAAAGTTGCACTAAAGCTACTCCCCGTCTCCTTCACCAGGGACCTAGATCGCTTGCGACGTTTCGAACAGGAAGCGCGTTCCGCGTCGGCGCTCAATCATCCAAACATCATTACGATTTACGAGATTCAGCAATTTGCCACCACCCATATCATCGCTACCGAATTTGTCGAAGGTGAAACACTGCGCCAAAGAATAAACCGCGCACCGTTGTCGCTAGCGGAGGCGCTCAACATTTCGATTCAAATTGCCGACGCTCTTTCAGCCGCACACAAGGCGGGAATCATCCATCGTGACATCAAACCCGAGAATGTGATGTTGCGACCGGATGGTTATGTGAAAGTGCTCGACTTTGGCCTGGCAAAATTGAGCGAACAAGCGGCACCTGCGGTGGCTGCAGAAGCTCCTACGATCCAGGTGAGAACTGGATCGGGTGTCGTGATCGGCACGGCCGGCTACATGTCGCCCGAGCAGGCTCGTGGGTTAGCCGTAGATGCACGCTCCGATATTTTCAGCTTGGGAGCGACGATTTATGAAACGATTGCGCGTCGCAAACCCTTTGAAGGTGATACGCCGAGCGACACACTTGCGTCGATCTTGAAGACAGATCCTCCATCGCTTGTACAACTCATTCCCGGCATCCCTTCGGAATTGAATCGCATCGTTTCCAAGTCGCTTCGCAAGGATCGTGAGGAACGTTATCAGGTAGTCAAGGATCTACTCCTCGATCTGAAAGCTCTGAAAGAAGAATTAGAGTTTCAGCAAAAGCTCGAGCGCTCAGTAGTGCCCGACAGCTCCACACCTGCATTGCCACATGGTGGAGCGACTTCGGTAATGCCGGCGGCTCAGACGACCGAACCGCGTAGCGCGATCACGATGATCAGCGAGTCGTTGAGCATCGAGATCAAGAGACACAAAATGCGTGCGGTCCTGGCGTTCCTCGGGATTGCGGCGATTGTGTTTCTCGGCGGCTTCGCTATTTACAAGTACACACAGCGCACACCCGCACCAACGCCTTTCTGGGACATCAAACTGTCGCGCATTACCAGTTCGGGTAATGTGATCGATGCGACGATCTCGCCCGATGGCAAGTACATAGTTTATGTCTTGAGTTCCCGCAGCCAGCAGAGCTTGTATATTCGCCAGGTCAGCACCGCTAACGACACGTTGATATTGCCGCCGGCCCCGGTTGGAGTTTTTGGAGTCACCTTCACACCTGACGGGACTGAACTTTATTATGTGATCAAGGCAAACCTTGATAATGGAACCCTTTATCGAATGCCGGTACTGGGCGGTACGCCCGTAAAGATTCTGCAGAATCTCGACACCGCAGTAAGTTTTGCCCCTGACGGTAAACATTTTGTCTTCGTACGTGGGAATTATCCAGGTCCCGGCGATACAGCCTTAGTGATTTCGAACCTGGACGGTACCGAGCAAAGGAATCTGGTCGTTAAGAAACTGCCGGAGCGCTTCACACCGATCTTCTTTACCGGGCCTTCCTGGTCTCCGGATGGGAAATTTGTTGCAGCGTCCGTATTAACCGTGGGTGGCACCAGCAGGATTGGTCTGTTTTCTACCGCAGACGGGAGTGAACGTCAGCTAGCCCAACCATTTGTCTTTCTTGCGCGTACGCAGTGGATGCCGGATATGAGTGGTGTGCTCGCGGTTGCCGGTGAGTACCCACGTGATGCTCAACTCTGGTTCGTGAGTTACCCGGAAGGTAAGGCGCGGCGCGTAACCAATGATTTAAGTGGCTATAGAGAGGTTACCTTAACCGCTGACGGCAAGAAGTTGATAACGGTCCAGTCGGAAGGGCTAATAAACCTTTGGATCGCGCCCGGTGGTGAGGCTGCAAAAGCCACGCATGTGCCAACCGGAAATATTGGTTTTTACTCGTCGTCAGGAAACAATATTTCCTGGTTGCCTGATGGGCGTATTGTTATTGCTTCAACTGAAGCAGGTGAACAGGACATCTGGTTGATGAATCCGGATGGCACCAACCGGAAGCAATTGACTGCCAACGGCGCCCAGAACGTCAACCCGATTGCTACACCTGATGGTAAATATGTCGTTTACGTTATTCAACGCAACGGTGCGAAGAGTATTTGGCGTGTGAACGTAGACGGCAGTAATCCAGTGCAGATTACCAAAGGCCCGAGTGACTTGTTTCCGACGATTACTCCAGACGGTAAGTGGGTGCTCTACACCGT
>JBKPQV010000728.1:0-9371 GCA_046734235.1 Acidobacteriota bacterium | reverse complement strand
ACCGTAAGTGAGGTCAGCATTCTCGACATAAAGATAGATGAAGCTGGTCGTGGTATCTCGCATTTCCGCGCCGCTCACCATGACGAGCGAATCACCAATTCTCATTTGCGACGGCCTTTCAGTCTGCAACGTTCCTTCGGCATAAAACGCCAGTCGCAGAAACTCAACCAGCCCCGCAACATCTTTTGCAACAAGCCGGGGTGTAACGCTATGCCAGCCCTCAGGAACTCCTTTGGCCATGTTTTCCTTCTCCGTGTCTCGAGTGTCTCTGCCCCTCGGTGTTAAAAATGGGTTTCGGTTAAGGGACGTTATCAATCTTCAGTGCAAGTCTACCAGACCAAGTAGTCTGGTGGTGTTTAGTCTTAGGAGGAACTGAACGTGCGAGTTTTTTTGATTGTCGTCATAGCTGCAATTTCGCTTACCCCCTTCGTCACTCTTGGTCAGGAGAGTGCTGCCAAAGCAGACAAACAGGATTGGATCCAACTGTTCAACGGTAGAAACCTCGAAGGCTGGACGGTCAAGATCGCGAAACACAAAGTAGGTGAGAACTTTGGCAACACATTCAGGGTTGAGAATGGCTTGCTAAAGATTTCTTACGATCACTACGACTCGCTCGATGGGCAGTTCGGCCATTTATTTTACAAGGACAAATTTTCATACTATTTGGTAGCCGTTGAGTACCGGTTTGTGGGCGAACAGGTGAAAGGCTCGCCAGCGTGGGCTTTTCGGAATAACGGCATCATGGTCCATTCACAATCTGCGGAAAGTATGGGGTTGGACCAGGATTTCCCCACTTCGATTGAAGTGCAACTTCTCGGAGGCGACGGTACTCATGATCGGCCGAATGGCAACGTATGTACGCCAGGCACAAACATCGTTATAGATGAAATACTTTACACACCTCACTGCTATCAGTTGAAGGCAAAAACCTACCATGGAGATGGTTGGGTGAGAGTCGTCGCCGAGGTTCTAGGCTCTGAGAAAATTACTCACTATGTAGAAGGCGTCCCTGTTGTCACCTACACAAAACCGCAACTAGGTGGTGACGTAAAGAGCCCGGAGTTCGCTAACCGATCAGGTGAACTATTGACAGAAGGATTCATCGCACTTCAAGCGGAGAGCCATCCGACAGAGTTTCGCAAAGTTGAAGTCCTGAATCTTGTTGGTTGTATGGACAAGAAGGCTAAAAACTTTAAGAGCTATTACGTGAAGGCCGCTAACACAAAGTGTGTCTATTAGGACAGTAATGTTCAAATCTTAAATCTCTGCGTATTAACTGCGACTCACTAGAAACTCTCTGCGTTCTTTGCGTCTCTGCGTTTAAGATCGTCTGAGCAAGCATTTAAAAACGCGGAGGCGCCGAGAACGCAGAGACGCAGAGAGGAAAGTTTCATTGGGTTATCTACTTGTCGTCAGACAAGCAGAAAGCGTGATTCATCCAATCAACGTTTCGCCCCGTCGCCCACTCTCCCCATCTCAATAATTAGCGGCTCGCCTTAATGTCGTAGGCCCACATTGTTTCAGAGTCACGAATGTAAAGCGTGCCGTTAGCTATTACGGGGTAAGTGTACGCCTGATCGGCATATTCCCCTTGCTTCCTTTTTGGTTGATTCGGCGGAGTGAACCGGCCTTGTTCGCGAAACCCTTCCGGCGTCGCCTCCACCAATACGAAATCTCCAGTCCACTTGTGCAGATATAAGTACCCATCGACACAAGCTAGCGAGGCCCGACCGAAATTTTCGGCCTTCCATTTCGCCTTTCCGGTGGCGAACTCTACCGACACCAACGCTTGCCCACCCGCGTCTGTGCCATAAAGATGATCTCCCAGCAACACTGCCCCACCGAATCCGTTCGGAAGTCCACGCTCGAAGTAAACCTGTTCCGCGACCACCTTACCTCCGTCAGACTTTAAACGAACGAGCCCGCCTCCGATGCTTAGTGCGCCGGCATATACATATCCGTCACGCGCGACTGGCGTGAAAACCTGAGCTGGCCCTTTGACCACATCCTTGTACCGCCAGAGGAATTCGCCAGTCTTCGCATCAACACCTACCAGGCCCTGGCTCAGGAACTGCACGTACTGTTTGCGGCCGACTGCCTGGATGACAATTGCTGATGCATAACCCGCCGGGTCGCCACCTGGAACAGCTGATTTCCAGATCGGCGCGCCCGTTTTTTTGTTAAGCGCCACGATCGTCGCCTTCGCGCCACCTGGCGTGACAACGAGAACCTCGCCATCAACTAGAGGAGACTCCGCATAAGCCCAATCGTGGGGTTGGCCGTCGAAATCCTTGCGGAGGTTCTTCTGCCATCTAATCTTGCCGCTTTGGGTCTCAAGGCATACAAGGTCGCCATCCGAACCCAGGGCATAGAGTAGATTTCCGTCAACGGTCGGCGTAGAGCGCGCTTTCGGATAAGGCGGATCCTGTTTCGGGTTACCTACGTTGCCGACACGCGTTGTCCACAAAACTTTTCCATCTTTAGTTGAAAGAGCCTGGACAAACTCATTCTCCATACCTCGATTACTCATCAAGTAGATGCGCGATCCGACAACGGAAGGTGTTGAATAGCCGTCACCGATGTCGTTCACTTGCCACAACAACTTGGGCCCCTCTTTTGGCCATTGCTTCAGCAGACCTTTCTCTTGCGAGATGCCGGTCCGTTCTGGCCCGCGCCATTGTGGCCAATCAGCATTCTTAGTCTGGGCGTTGTGGCTGCTACTAAGTGATAAGGAGACAAAAAGCGCAGCGATGTGAAGGAAAAATCGAGAAGTCATTTGTCGTCTCCTACGAGAAATCTCTTACCGTGCTTGTTACTGCAGCTTGAGCAAAGGAGTTACTGATTTTGATTAGCATTAACTTTTGTTTCTCTTTTGGAGAAACGCAAGGGCTGTGAGGAGAGTTCCGCCAAGTGCGCAAAAAAATCAGCCCTCGCCAAGTCTTCTTAATCCGTCCTGAGGGCTACCAGCGGATCTACTTTTGTTGCGCGCCTTGCTGGAATATAACAAGCCAACAAAGCGGCCAGCGAAAGTAGCGCCGGAGTAATCATGAATGTCAAAGGATCCCTGGCGCTAATTCCGAATAACAAACTTGAAAATAGGCGTGCGCAGATTAAGGAAGCTACTAAACCAATTGCCAGCCCTACAAAAAGCAAAAGCCCTCCCTGTCCGAGTATCAGGCGAAAAATGGCTCGATGATCAGCACCCAAAGCCATTCGCACACCAATCTCATGTGTGCGTTGACTAACAAGGTATGACAGCAAACTGAAAAGGCCGGACGCGGCAAGCGCCAACGCAAGCGAACCTAATATTCCCAGCAACCACATCGAGAAACGATCAGCCGAAACAGACCTGGAAACTAGTGTTTCCATGGTTCGGATGTTGCTGACGGCTTGCGTCCGATCCATTTCTCTCACTTGCGCTTTGACCGATTCGACAATTTGATTTGGATCGGAGGTCGTTCGCACTACCAGGTTCATGGGCAAATAAGCGTTTTGCGCGTGTGGAATAAAAACTTCCGGACTCGAGTCAACCTTTAGCCCGTAATACCTGATTCCAGCCGTAACTCCGATGACTTCGTACGCGTATTTACCGCGATTGTAGTCGAGCATCAATCGCTTACCGACAGGATTTTCATTGGGCCAAACCCTTTCCGCCATACTCTTGTTTACCATTATGACCGCACCCGTATCTCGTCGATCCTGGTCAGTAAAGCCGCGTCCTTGTAAGACTGAAATACCCATGGTTTTGAAGTAGCCCGGTGTGGCCATCCGTACTGCCACTTTGTCTCCGTCACCCACGGGTTCCGCTTCACCCGCACGCCAGTAAGGTCGCTTGAAGTCAACGCCGACCTCACTCATAGGAAGAGTTGTAACGGCCGCGGCGGAAGCAACTGAAGGAAGCGACTCGATCCGATCGATAAGCTGCTGGTAGAACTCAGCTGAACGGCGATTGTAGGTCGTGCTATCAAGATTGATATGCATCGTCAGCAGATTCCTGGAATCAAACCCCGGGTCCACTGAAATCAATTGCACGAAGCTACGAACAAACAAACCTGCGCAGGTAACCAGCACCAGTGCAAGTGCAACTTCGGTAACAACCACTGCGTTACGCAATCGATGATTGCCAAGTCGGCCAGCAAGTCCTTTTGAGCCTGAATCTTTGAGCGTATTGAACAGCTCGGCCTTCGAGCTCTTCAGAGCCGGCAACAATCCAAAAACCACAGCCGTCGCGACTGAAGTAGCCAGGGCGAATAGAAGTACTCGGGCATCAATTGCAACTTCACTAAGCCGCGGAGTGTCAGCGGGCGCCAGGGATAACAAGACATCTAGTCCAAGCCAGGCGAGTGTCAAACCAACAACGCCGCTGGCTAGAGCCAGAAGCATAGTCTCCGTTAACTGTTGTCGAATTACTCGAGCGCGCGAGGCTCCGAGTGCCTGGCGCAAAGCGAACTCATGTTTGCGCGCCGTTGCCTGTGCCAACACCAGTCCAGCCACGTTCGCACATGCAAGCAACAACACCATCCCAACCGCACCAGATAACAGCAACAGAATCATGCGGCTGGAACCCACGATCTCCTCATGAAGTGGTGCAATTGTTGCAGACCACCCGCGATTTGTTTCTGGATACTGATCCGACAGTCGTGTGAAGAAAGTTGACAGACGTTGTTGTGTTTCCTGACCGGCTACACCTGGCTTAACCCGACCCACCGTGTTAAGGAAACGCCAATCCCGAGGAGGTCCTTTGGGAAATCTTTGTGCGTTGTAGGTACCTGCTATATTCCAGGGTAACCATAAATCAGTGACCTTGCTTGGGACACTAAAACCGGCGGGGGTCACACCGATAATTTCCCACTCAGTGTTATTGATTGTTAAGTTCTTCCCAACAATCGAAGGATCGGAAGCGAAGCGTCGCTTCCAGAGAGCATCACTGATGACCACCATGCGTTCGCCGTTAAGAAAATGTCCCAGCTCAAATGCGGCTCCACTGATGTCCTGGGGAAAAGCCTGGCCCAACGCAGGCCTAACTCCAAGAGTCTTAAAGAACTCAACTGAAACCTGAGCAATTTGTACTTGCTCTGTATCTTGTGGTCCCTGAAGTGTCGAGGCCGTTTCGTAGAACGCGGTGACCGAGTCGAATAATCCTTCCTGACGCAGGTCCAGGAAATTACCCGGCGATACACTGTTTCGCTCGACGGTCTTGGTGGGATTCGTTTCCTTGACTACTACCAGTTTGTCGGGGTCGTTATAAGGCAACGGCGCCAGCAGAACTGAATTCACAACGGAAAAGATCGCAGTATTGGCGGCGATCCCGAAAGCAAGGATCAAGACCACAATAGTAGTGAATCCAGGTTTGTGGATTAATCGTCGGAGCGCGTAGCGAAGATCCTGGAGAAGAGTGTTCATAGCGAGTCCTCAGAGCAAAATGGTGGCGTTGTTTCCAAGTTATTGGAGATGAACGCCTCCGTCCTCTTCAACCCGCTCAGTCGTTGAAAACGATGGGTGGAGCCGAGGTGTAGACCCCGACTTAATGACTGCCAGTTCCAGAGAATAGCTTAACCCAAAACAGCGAAAATGGTGCAGTGAATACTTCTAAATTTTTGCGGTCGCGTCGAAACAAGAATGGACCGTCGGAGGTAACCATGAGCGTTACACGAATTAGACTCTAAGTTGGGAACCTAAAACAATAGTGTGTGGATTTTTTCCAGTGGCCCGAGCTTATCAAGCCTGTCGATTTTTCATTGTTATACCTGCCGTCTTGGCATAGTATCCGCATCACCAAGATCCTTGGGAGACCCAGGCTTCAACCGGTAAGCTGAAAACGTTGTCCCCTTCTCACCTGACCGAGACCCAGGAAAACCGGTCCAATGATTGGTCAAACCATCTCTCATTATCGAATTCTCGATGAGCTCGGCAAGGGTGGGATGGGTACGGTTTATCTCGGCGAAGATTTGCACCTTCAGCGACGCGTTGCCATTAAATTTCCTCTGAAGAAATCGCTGGAACATCGGCTTCACTCGCGGTTCTTGCGTGAAGCTCGCGCAGTATCACAACTCAATCATCCGAACATCGCGTCCATTTACGACTACGGTGAAACAGAAGATCATCAGCCTTTTATTGTCATGGAACTCGTGAAGGGTTCGACTCTAAGTTCACTGATTGAGGAATCGAAGCTTTCGGTAACGCGCGCGATCGAAATCATACAAGACGTCGCCCAAGCGCTCAGTGAAGCTCATGCCCACGGCATCATACATAGAGATATTAAGCCTTCGAACGTTATCCTCGATGAACGCAATGTTACGAAGGTTTTAGATTTCGGGTTGGCTAAAGACCTGAACGCCCAAACAATCCTCGGCTCAGACCCTGAAGCGAGAACTGTGCTGGCTGAAACGGAAAGTGGGTTGATCGTCGGCACTCCACTCTACCTTTCGCCTGAACAGGCCAGGAGTGAAACGGTCGATGCACGAAGCGATCTGTTTGTTCTTGGAGTATTGTTATATGAATCAATTGCAGGCCGGCATCCCTTCTCTGGAAAAGGGATGCTTGACATTGCCGCACAGATAATTCACGTTACTCCAAAGCCACCATCAGCGTTCAACCATCACATTCCCGAAGAGCTCGATCGAATCTCAATGAAGGCGCTGGCGAAAAGGCCCGAGGAGCGCTATCAGACTGCAGAAGCTTTTATCGCCGACCTTCAAAGCGTTCGCGGGCTATCGCTAAAAGGCAATGTTAATCCGACCCTCACACAACGAATTTCAGTTACACCTACGGGCACGACGAGCGCGTTATCGCGACTTTCTGACATCTTCGTACGCCCGCGTTTTTCATTCGGAGTTGTCGTCCTCGCTCTTGGTCTATTTGGCATACTAATTTGGGCTGCTACCAGTTTATGGCGCTCACGGCCACATCAACCGTCAGCAGAGGCTCAACGTTGGTACCAGTTAGGAACGAACGCCCTGCGCGAAGGTACTTATTACAAAGCAAGCCAGGCTCTACAACAAGCAATTGCTGCGGACCATGACTTCGCTTTAGCTCACGCGCGTCTTGCAGAGGCGTGGACTGAGCTGGATTACGGCGATAAAGCGAAGGACGAGACGATATTAGCTACCTCTCTTGTAACGGACCGATCGTCCCTTCAATCGCTCGATGCGCTTTATCTTCAAGCCATTACTGACATTATCTCGCGCAATTTCAAAAGCGCTATCGATGAGTACACCGAGATCCTCAAACGCGTGCCCGAAAAAGAAAAGGCTTATGCCCATTTTGATCTGGGTCGAGCATATGAAAAGAACGAAGACCTTGAGAACGCAATAACTAATTACAAAGAAGCAACTGATCTTGATCCACAATTTGCGCCGGCTTTTCTTCGGCTGGGAGTCCTTCTTGCGCGCAAGGAGGATTTTCCTGGTGCTGAATCCGGTTTTCAGCGAGCTGTCCAAATCTATCGTGCTTCAAGCAACTTTGAAGGTGTCGCGGAGGCTCTCTATCAACACGGTGTGCTTTACGACAACCAGGACAAAGCACCGGAAGCAAAGGCTCAGCTTGAAGAGTCTATGACGATTGCAATTGCCACTCACAACCAATACCAGGAAATAAAATCGAAATTGCGACTCAGTAGTGTACTGCGAACCGAAGGTGACACCACCAAGGCGGAACAATACGCGAATGAAGTCATACAATTGGCCCAGGCAAACGGTTTGGAAAATCTTACAACCAGTGGACTGATTGACCTCGGTAATGCGTATTTCTCACGAGCTGATTTTGAACATGCTGATCAGTATTTCAAACAGGCATTGGAATATGCGCAACGTTATAAAGGACGTCGGAACGAAGCTCGCGCACTGCTTTCGCTTGGCAGCTTGAAGATGTCACAGGACAAACCGGAAGACGCCGTTTCTTACCTGGAAAAGGCGTTGCGCTTTTATCAGGATGGCGGTTACCGACAAGAGACTGCGCAAGCCTTGCTACTTTTCGGACGAGCAAATCGCCAGAAGGGTGATTATGACGCTGCTCTCCGCGCCTTCCAGCAGCAACTGGATATCGCTCAACAGGAAAATAACCTACCGCGCCAGGCTTTCGCAGAAGAAGGGCTTGGGACGGTCCTCGTGCGACGTGAGCTTTACCCGGAAGCGCTGCTTCATTTCGAAAGCAGTTATTCCTTATTCAACCGCTCCGATAACCATCTGGCCATCGCTTATAACATGATGAATCGCGCAAGTATGTTGTTGGCTCTAGGACGCTATAAGGATGCTGATGTAATCCTAACTGAAGCGTCTGAGAAGGCAGTGAAAGTCGGAAACAAGCAGCTCCAGGTTTCGATTGACTTGGAGATTGCCGGGGGAGCATTGAGCCAACGCAATTTTGACTATGCGAAAACAAAATCGAGGAGCGCAATCGATGTGGCTACGGCGTTGAAGTTTACGGCCAGCATCATAGAGGGCAAACGGATACTTGGCCTGGCGTCAGCGTTGTCGGACCAGAATCGCGAGGGGGTCGCACTTTGTAAAGAAGCTCTTGAATTAGCGGAACAGTTAAAAGATCCATGGGTGATTTCAAGAACTCGGCTCGCCCTGGCCCAGTCACTGCTGGAGAACGGAGACGCAGAGAACGCAGTCACTAATGCGTTGGCTGCAGAAGAGACCTTTGCACGAACCTTTCAGCAAGATTCAGAGTGGCAGGCATTCCTCATTTTAGCGAGAGCGATGAAGCAAAAGGGAGATGCAGCTAAAGCTCGCGAATATGCAGAACGTTCGGCAAAGACATTTGCGAAACTCGAGCAAACATGGGGGAAGGATTCTTACAGTGACTATCTCAGCAGACCAGATGTGACGTACGGTCGGCAACTGCTCCAACAACTACAAGATCAGAAATGATCTCATCGCCCAAAGGAGAAAACACATGGACCCAATACAACGTCGCACAAATAGAACTCGGCTCATAGTAGTGGGACTTAGCTTTTTTGCGCTTCTGGTTATTACGGTACTGCTCGGTGTTAGTTGCAATAAACCTGACACCCCACAGCGGCCAGTCACTGCGAGCCCGACTCCGACTCCATCAGGAAGTCCTACGAGTCTTCCTCTCGGGGACACACCTATCATTGTTAAAGGTGGTGGCTCTATTGATCTGGAATATGACGAAGCCCTCTTTACAGGCAACCCTCTCACCTGTAATACCTGCACCATTAAGTCGTTGACTCTGGATCAAATTCCCAACGCGGGACAAAAACCCAGTCCTTCACCATCTCCCTGTACACTGCCGAGTCCAATTCCGGACATAACGATCGAAACCAAGAACAACACTGACGACATAACAATCGTGAGTATTGCTGGTGGCGGGGTCCAAATCAAACCTAAGGCCGGAAGCACGTATGA
>JBKPQV010000727.1:0-4427 GCA_046734235.1 Acidobacteriota bacterium | reverse complement strand
TTGCCCCCCGATTTTGCTCGGATCGTCGATTGCGATGACGTATCCAGTGAGTCCTTCGGGCGTGAGACGGAAGCGAATGAATTCCTTAAATTTCTCAATTCGCGCGGTGCCGCCAACTTCGTTGTTATGGCCGTTGAAGGCAAAACAAACAGCAAAGTACCAGCCAGTCCAGAGACAGCAGATCACTGCACCTACTCCTCCCGCGAAGGCCGTTGGGAGCAAGCGCATCCATCCTTCGGTATTTGCGAATGTAGGTTCGGATAATAAACCGAGAGCTTTAACTAACCATGGCAAGCCCAGCATGATTCCGCCGTAAACGATCCAAAGGATAGAGAGACCTAAGCGGCTATCTTTCTTCAGCAAGAATTGAGCGATCGGAATTGGAAGCACTACCAGGACTCCGGCGATCAGCCAAGTTGCAAGATTACCGTTGCGAACAAGAATGTAGGGCACGAGCAATTGCAGAACGAGGTGCCAGAGGCCAATCAATAGTTTTCCCAAGAACGCCAGCGGCTTTGGAGTAGTGCAAAGCAGATCGGCGCCCACTTTAAATGGCAGCGCAATGATTCCTACCAGCCCCAGAATCAGGACAACCATGAAAACAATGTCTGAAATCAGATAGGAAGGGAGATTGTTTCTGCCAAAGAACCAGAGCCCGCAAGCGATTACACCCAGGGCCAGGCTCCAAAGAAACCAGGGAACATATTCAGTGAGCTTGCGCAGTATCTTGTGTTGCAAGGTCTCTTTTTCAATTGGCACGAAACTTTTTTTGAACAAGTAGTCGCTGTAGCGCACATTGAGAGCGATTGCTGTTACCGCAGTGAAGAGACAGAACAAAATGAGAAGACTGCTGACAAACGGCGTGATGTATTCATAGTAAGGTCGAACAGAAAAAAGACCCACGAACAACACCAAACCGGCTCCGAAAATTAAAGGTAGTAGTTTGCGCCCTGGGTTGTACGTCTTGTCGTAGGGACTTCTATCGTCATTGAAGATCCATTTTCTGAACAAGCCGATGTAAAAAATAACGCAGATTGCGGCCACTGAGAGCCCAATAAAAATCTGTCCCAGCTTCAAATCCCAGGGCCAGGGTCTTGGGTCGGCGAAAATGTAAATTGGTGTTGCCGCGGAACAACCGTTGGCAGGTTGCCACTCACCGTTCACAACCCCCAACGTCGTCCAAACCCAATAAGCTTGCACCTTCTCACAGGGTTCCGTACTTGTTCGGACAATCGTTGGGGTAATTCCTTCACCAGCATGAATGTCCTTCATCTCAAGCTTATTTATGATGCCGAGGCGGTCGACGAACTGGCGACTGCTACGGGGAACTGTGACACCGAAATAGATCGTGAAGGCGATTATGACTCCGGCTAACCAGACGTAACCACCGGTCATTACATTCCAAAATTTGAATAGCGAGTTGGACACTTCCTCATTTGATTTCGCCTCCGAAGGGTAGAGAACCTGCTCGTGAATTCTGTTGCTGTAGGTCGCAGAAGGATGATGAAACGCACCGCCAGCTCCTGAAACAATAGAGGCATAACTTGAGGCGGCCGCGCTTTCTTTTAGCGTATTGTTTTTTCTAACTGCCGAACCCGCGGGAGCTTTGGGTCCCCAGTATCGTGCGTAATGATGCACGTCTCCCGAGAGATCCAACCGGCATTGACCTTCCTTAAGTTGTCCATCACCCGTCGTTTCAGGAAATGTTTTCCCTTCATCTTGTAAAAACGGTGTCGACACGCCCAACGCTTTCATTGGTCGGGCCACTTTTGGATCGTCCTTGTCGGCAATCTTCCCGAAAACTGTGCTGGGAGAGCAGGTAGCGAGGATCAACTTATCAGGCTGTCCCGCGTCGGCCGGTAACGATGTGAAAAATTTTTCCTGCCGCAGATCCAGATTTAGTTTTTCACGTTCGGTTGGAGATTCGGTATCGAGCCCCCACATTTGCCAGCCGAATGGTAGGCGCAGCGCAACATAGCTTGCCTCCTGGATTCGCTGGAGGCCAGGTATGGTTAGTGCAGCGTTGAACCTATTACTTTGTTTCGGCGGGAGTGGTCCTTCCGGGCGAACCGGTTTCCTGAACTGGCGACGAAATCCATCAATCTGATCGTAGTAATCGTGATTACCAGGGATTCCAAATAGCGGTCGGCGTGGATCTTTATCTGCTATGAGTTTGCGATCGCGTAGGTCTTCGTAAGCATATCTAAACGGTCGCTGTATCCGGTTAACTAGTGTTAGATACTCGGCTGCGTGATATGCAGTGTCGCCTCCGAAGAAAAGGAATTCGCCTCGCGGTAGTTTGACCTTAAACTCACCGTCACTAACAGTTCTTACAGCACAGTCGCTATCGTTGTTTGGTATCGACGTGGGCAATGCTGGCCTAATCCAAAGTGTTGCCAAGGTATGATAGGCAATTGCATACATCGCTCTGGTTCCATCACCAGCGTCGGAGAGGTAATCAAACCAAAATTCTTGCGGTTTATTAGGGTCGGGCGGCTCGAAGATAACTTCTCTAGCGGTCATCCAATCTCTTGGATCTAACTTGGCGCCGTAAGCTGAATAAAGAAGAATGCCTTTCAGGCCACCCAACAGTTGTTTTCCGAGCAGCCAACGGACGGGACTTTCAAAAATTCGCTCGCGTCTGTCGACTATGATTTCGCTGCTCATTTTGGTTTCCTCGTGAGCTAAGAACCGTTTGGAAGAAAATTGCGACTCGTTGCCGGATTGATCGAGTATAAGAATCGCGAGGCTCGTGAGAACTCCGGCTTGAATTCGTGCGGAAGATATTCCTCAAGGATAGGAAAGTCAACCATTTCATTTCAGATTTCAGATTGTAGATGTCAGATTGATCGGAATGGTCAGTACTCAGTTGTCAGTTGTGAGTGGGGTCAGTAGTCGGTGGTTCATGCCTTTAGTAACCCGCTTATTGTAAATACTGATGCTGGTCCTGGGAGCGCGGTCATCCTCGCCCGCCGGCCTTACCTTAGCTTGACCTCTCTTGGATAAGAAAGGGTTATGATAAATCTTTCGATCCGAGATTAGTCTTTACAGCAAGCAGGCGAGGACGACTGCGCTCCCAGCACCAGCATCAGTGTTTACAATAAGCGGGTTACTAAAGGCTGAGAAGTGACTACTGGCCTTGAAATAAGCGGCTCGGGTAAAACTCCGCAACGAAGCGAACTCTTTCGCACACCAGGCAGTCGTTAACTCCAAAAACCGAAAAAATCCCAAGTAGATATTTGGCACGAGTGGTGCAGCTTTTACGGCAGCAGTCTGTCGGAAGGTAGGGCTTCTAATATGGCAAAAGTGTTGATACTTGGTGGTGGCTTCGCGGGAGTTGTTGCAGCTCAACGACTCGCAAATGAACTAGGCGATGACCACCAGATCACCATGGTTTCACGGACCAGAAAGTTTGTCTTTTATCCTGCATTGGTTAGGTTGGCTTTTGGACAATGCGAACCGGATGACGTCACTTTTGATTTACGCAAAACGATGCTTAATAGGCGCGTAAACTTTATTGAAGGTGAGGTTGCTCGAATCAACCCCGACGAACGAAAGGTGATCATCGCTCATGGTGAAGTAGAGGGGCAGCTTAGTTATGATTACCTCATAGTTGCGCTTGGTCGTAGATTAGCAACCGAACGCATTGCAGGTTTTTATGAACATGCTCACCATCTTTTGACTGTGGAACAGGCTCTTCGTTTTGGTGACGCCGTCGCTCAATTCGAAAAAGGCAGAATTGTTATCGGTGAATGTCCGGAGGCTCGACTCTCAGTACCAGTTTATGAGACTGCTTTTGCTGTTTCGCGTTTTCTCGAATCACGAGGTAAGCGAGAGGCTGCAAAGATCACAGTTGTGAGTCCCAACCCTCCCGGTATTGAATTTGACGATAAGCGAATCAGCGATGCGCTGCTCAACAACCTCAAACTTCGGAACATCGAGTTTATTCCCGAATTTCCGATTTCACGGATCAGTCAAGGCGTAGTCTCAACTAACAACGGTCACGGGATAAACTTTGATCTACTCATGTTAATTCCTCCGTTTAGGGGGGCGTCAGCGGCTGCTTGTCTCGGAATCACCAACGAGCTTTCATACATAAATGTTGATTCAACGATGCGTGTTGTGGGGCTGGACCACACCTATGCTGTTGGTGATTGCGTAAACTTCAGCGGACCCAAGATGGGACACATGGCGGTGAGACAAGGGGAAATTGCCGCAGCTAATGTCATTGACGCAATTAGCAAACGCGAACCCTCGTTGCATTACGTTCATGAAATTAAGCTCATTATTGATACAGGCGAGTCTGACAGCATTTACATGAATCGTGACATTTGGACTGGAGAGCCGGCAACGTTCAAGCAAGGCCGCTTCTGGAGCTGGGCCAAGCGTGGGCATGGGCGATATTGGGAGATGACGCACTCATAAAT
>JBKPQV010000726.1:0-3799 GCA_046734235.1 Acidobacteriota bacterium | reverse complement strand
GTTGAATACAAGTGTCATGCTGGTTTGCAGTGTTTCGTATCGCCAGTCGCAATCCAGGGAAGGCGAGACCTGGCGGTAATCGGTGGTCGTGCATTTGTGAAAAGTTCTGATTATCAATCGCTCATAGAAAGGTTCCGCACGGGCGATTTACAGGCGCTCATTTCGAGTGAGTTATTCGCAAATATCATCATCTCCGAGCGCCAACGTTTGAAGGATACGGCTGATCTGGTGGAACGAAATGCACGACGCTTTGAACCAATCTCGGAACCGCCTGTAAAGACGGATTTAGAAACGGAAGTTTTACCTGAGAAACAAACCGCGCCTACGACTACTCAAGTAGAACAGAATCATATCCTCGAAAAGGAAGTTGAGCGCTTGCGCAGCGAACTGGAGCATAAAACTCGCTTCACCGACTCGCTGCAACGCTTTCTAGAACGAATAAGTTCAAACGATCCAGATCAGACCTATCAATCGATTATTAGCAATTCGAAAGAGCTATTGCATTCAGAACGCGCCTCTTTGTTGGTTTTCGATGAGAACTCTAATGAACTAATTCTCAAAGCGGCTATTGGCCTGGCCACTGATCCTTCGACCGTCAGTCATATGCGAGTGGGAGAAGGAGTGTCTGGTGAAGTAATTGAGTCAGGCAAAGCACTCATGGTTGAAGACGTAGAGCTTTCCGGTTTGACTCCAGCGCCAGCAGAACGGCTTTATAAAACGAAGTCGTTTATTAGTTACCCGATCACGATCGGCGGTAGGAAAATTGGAGTACTTAATGTCACTGATAAATCGAGCGGTGGCAGTTTCGACGATGTCGACTTAAGCCTTCTTGAGATCATTGGCCCACAGGTAGCGCTTGCTCTTGAGCGTGCTGAATGGCAGGAGCGGGCGACTGAGTTTCAACTGATGTCGATCACAGATCCACTCACTGCATTACCTAATCGTCGTTACCTGGAAGAACGCTTGACGGAGGAGTTGAATCGATCGAGACGCTATGACTATCCAATGAGTTTCCTGATGATCGATATCGACGACTTCAAAGCTTACAACGATAACAACGGCCACCAGGCTGGTGATCTCGCGCTGCAGATCACCGCACATTGTCTTAAAGCCGCTTTACGATCAGCCGACGTGGCGTCGCGGTATGGCGGAGAAGAATTCTGTATTTTGTTGCCACAAACTTCGATTTCCGAGGCGGGAGTGATCGCCGACCGCATCAGGCATAGAGTGGCAACCACACATTTTCCGCATGGGAAATTGCAGCCCTTAGGGCGAGTCACGGTGAGTATTGGTGTGTCGACATATTCGACGATCGTCAATTCGGCCGAAACAGTAATTGCAGCCGCCGACCGGGCGTTGTACCAGGCGAAAAGCTTTGGGAAGGACAGGGTTGAGTTTTATCGCGATTAGAATGGGATTTAGCTCCAGATCCACACCGATCACAGGAATTAAATCCGTGGGATTTTGGTTTAATGCCGCTTCTAATGAGTTAGCACGTTAGATGAGCTCTTCAAACTCCATTGATAACTTTCGGCGGGTGCTTGGGCGTGTGCCAAGGCACGACTTTATCGGTCGCGTTACGGAGTTGGAGCGAGTTAAAGCGCAAGCAAACAATGGAGCCAACGGGCGCGGTTTGTTGCTCTTGATGGAGCCTTCGGCGGGTGTCTCGGAACTGCTAAGACAGGTATACGATCATCTCTTTAATCAACGCACAGACGTAATCCCAATCTATTTTGCCTTTCGCAGGCACGAAACAACGGCCGTTAGCGCTGCTATTGAATTCCTTAATTCCTTTCTTCAGCAGTACCTCGCGTATCGCCGCAACGATCCGCTGCTGACCCAATCGGTGTTGACGTTACAAGATCTGGTTGAACTAGCACCCTCGTCTGACCTCGAATGGATCGAGCATTTGGTCCAAATGTACTCACGCATCAGGTTCAGCAACGACAACAAAGAGTTGGTAAGATTTTGCATCTCAGCCCCACAGAGGATTCCACCTCGCTTTGGCCGCCCTTTTGTCATGCTTGATGGCTCGCAGTTAGCTGAGGATCTAAACGGTGGCGTCGTGCTTGGTCCCGAACTAATGCGAGTTTTTGGTCGCTCAGGGTTGTCGTTTGCCTTGGCGGGTTTGCGGCGTCAGATCCTCGATGCTGCGCGAAAGGCCGAATGCAATTTCGAAGCGCTGGACTTGTTGAAACTGGAAAAGTTAGATACCGACGAGGCAAATCTTCTAGTTGACCATGTGGCTCTTCGTCAGCAAGTGCCAACGAGTCGCGAGGCGCGTGATTTGATGGTCCAACAATTTGCGTGTAGTCCATTCTTCATCACCAATTTTCTACAGGCGGCGCGTGAGAAAAATACTGCGCTCGTTTCCTATCTGGATTGTGAACGTTTATACGCCGATGAGTTGTTGGGTGGTCATCTGCGCCACCACTTCGATGACTTGCTCGAGGAGATGGCGCCACAGCTTGAATCCAGATTGGCGTTGATCAGGATTTTGTGGGAAGCAAGCGCCAGTGAAGAAAAATCAGCGCCAATCGAAGCGTGGCGCAAGCGCTTGCATCTCACGCCAACTGAACTCGAGGACTTGTTGCACCAGCTACATATTCATGAGTTTGTGAACTGGAATGGTCCAACCCTCGATGCGACCACTGGGCCACAAGTCTGGAAAGATTATCTGAAAGCAAATTACCGCCTGTCCGTATTGAACGAACCACGAGCCCTGGTTGTGGCTGACACAATTGCTGATGCTTTGAAACGCGCACCGCATACCATGGCGCGGCATTACAAAGAACTTGAGCAGGTTGGATTACGCGAAGTCGCAACCCAGTTTGATTGTCAGCGAGTGCCCGAAGTTCTCTTCGATTACGGTAGCTTCGAAAATAAATACAAAGGTCTTTCAGAGGCCGAATTAGCTTCGGCAATTGCTTCAGAAACAAAGCTTGTCAAACTGCCGCAAACGGTTCATGTGGCCAGCTGCTATTCGTTTAACAGTGATATGCGCCAGGTTTGCGAGGAAGAAAAATGTATTGTGGCCCATGCGTTCGATGACGGTATATATACCGACGCCCAGGAAATCGTATGGCTCGTCGCCGAGGTAGCCTCCAAACTCGAAGTCGAATTGGACCTGGCTGAGTTGTGGTATGAACGGCTGGATTCGTCGGCTCGGGTTCTTGGCTTTAGGAGATACCAGGTTTGGCTCATTTCCAATGAGGGCTTTTCGAGTGAGGCTCTGAGTTTTCTTCAGCGGCGCTCGGCATTTAGTTCCAACAAAAGCCAACTCGAGATACTCCTGAGCCAAATATCCGAAGGCCAGTCTACGCAAAAACCCCCAGTTAGCCCTGCCGATGAGTTTCTGATAGTAGTCCCGATGGGGGAAGATAATGAGCTCCTGGCGGCTAACACTGTTGAGCACGTGGTTCGCCGAATGAAGTTTGATTCGGCCGCGGTAAACCAGATAAAGACTGCAATTGTCGAGGCTTGCATTAACGCAGCGGAGCATAGCCACAGCCCGGATCGAAAAATATATCAACGATTTCGGGTCGAAGATGATAAATTAGTGGTCACCATTTCGAGCCGTGGCATCGTGCCAACCAACGTTGGAAGCGGCAATGCGAGTTCAAGTCAATTAGAGAATGGCGGAGCGGCAGACGAGCGGCGTGGCTGGGGGCTCAAACTCATACGGACTTTGATGGACGAAGTTGAGTTTGAAAGAGTTGATGAAGGAACCAGCCTCCGGATGACTAAGTATCTTCGCAATAGTGAGCATTGAGAATCATCAGGCCTTCTACATTTCGCC
>JBKPQV010000725.1:0-32846 GCA_046734235.1 Acidobacteriota bacterium | reverse complement strand
ATGACAACGTGGTCTGAGGTCAGCGTCGAGGTGGGCGCGGGAATTAGCTTTGTTTATGCCGGCGAGGTTCAGGGCGTGATGAACTGCCTTGGATGTCTGACAGCGACGCGTCGTGAAGTTTATAAGAATGATCGAAAGCACTATGCGTTCTTCAACCCATTGGCGCGGCGCGCTGACGGACTTCTAATCTCAGCCTGGATTGATTTTGATTTTGCTACGACGAAGCCTCAAGCATTGCAGGGATTTATGATTCATGAACTGGCCCACGGGATGGGCTTGTGGGACTGCACCACCTGCAATAGAAAGCAGACGATCATGAAGGACTTTCCCGGAATCAATAAAGAGAACGGGTTTCTGGAGCCTTCGAACTGTGATCGGGAGGTAGTTCGTAACGTGTATGAACTGCAACGCAATGTGTCGAATAACACCGTCCGACCACCGACCCAAGAAGATTGGCGGCAAAAACAATGAAACGATCAACCCCCATTCTTATGCTTTTCCTTTTCCTGGCTGGCTTGCCGAATCAGCAGGGAGCAGCGCGGTCTACGTTGCGTGCACCGTGTAAGGTTGGATCGCGAGCGGCTGCCTTTGGTTTTTGGACGTGGGCACCAAAAAGTGAAATCAAAGTTTACATCGTAGAATCTGATTTTAAGCAGAGTGAACTATCGTCGCTCCTCCTGCCATTTATTAATTGGAACGCAGCATCCGACATGACGGGTTCACAGGTGAAGTTCAGGTTTCAAGGATTCACAGCCGCGCCGCTGTACTGCGAGAATTGCCTAAACTTGATAAGAGGACAGGTATTCGAAAAGACTAGACGCCACGCGACGGAATTGAGGGCATACAGCGCTCGCCGAGATCAGATCATGACTTGGGCCATCATAGTCATCGATCCCCTGCTCACAAATCCGAAAGTCCTAACGAACGCGATTGCGCATGAAATCGGTCACAACTTCGGATTGCTCGATTGTTATAACTGCAAGTCGAAGAGCACGGTGATGGTGAATGTGAAGACTTTGGATACACCTAATGACATGGTTGGCCCGACCGATTGCGACATTGCTCAAGTAAAAGCAGCGTACAAGCAGTTAGCTACTCGAGTGCACCCCTCACCTCTGAAGCCCCAAATTGAGGATGAAGGTGAAGAGCCTATTGATGACGATACTCAAATCGTCGTACCCAGACCTCACTAAGCAAGCCTGACACAAAAGTATCATGTCAGCTGAGTTACAAAAACAGGTCGGAGATAGCGTTTCTCCTATCGTCTCGGATGAGGCTGACAAGGAGGTTGATCGCCGTATCCTGATTGTTGACGACGAGGAAATGGTTCGAAATATGTTCGCAGACTTTCTATCAAGCGAGTACAGGTGCACGACCGCAGCGTCAAGTGAAGAGGCCCTGGCTCACTTGGCTGTCGATGCATATGCGTTAGTCATTTCGGATTTGCAAATGCCTGGGCGCAACGGCGTCGAGTTGTTGCGAGACATTCAAAAGAGTTATCCGGACACCGGCGTCATCATGGTTTCAGCGATTGCCCGATCCCAACGGATTCGTGATGCGTTACGCATGGGTGCCTTTGACTACCTGATAAAGCCGATTGAGTTAGATGTACTGTTGCTTTCAGTGGAGCGCGCGTTGGAGCGACGAGCCATAACGATGACTGCCCAGCGATACCGTGGCGATCTCGAGCGACAAAACATAGAACTTGCTGCACGAAAAGCGGAACTCGAGCGCCTGCAGGCACAGATTGTCCATAATGAAAAGATGGCGAGCTTGGGGCAACTGGCAGCTGGAATAGCCCATGAACTGAACAATCCCGCCGCGTTCATATATGGAAACCTGGACCTTCTGCAGGACTACATGGTACGCCTCGAACGCCTTCTTCTGATCTACGACGACGCATCAAGGTCATCGCAACGCGCGAGCGAAGTTTCGCCGGCTGGGCCTGCGGTGAATTATGCGCTCTTGCTAACGGAGATCCGTCTGATGCTAGCTGATTGTCGTGAAGGCGCCGAACGAATTCGCGATGTAGTCCAGAACCTGAGATTGTTTTCTCGCTTGGATGAGGCTGATATTAAGCCGGTTGACATTCCCGACGGCATTGATTCGACAATTCGACTACTTTCGCGTTACTACGGTTCAGGACGTATTAATATCCATCGAAATTACTGCCAACTGCCTTTGGTCAATTGTTACGCCGGCCAACTTAATCAGGTTTGGATGAATCTGCTCGTCAACGCCGCTCAGGCAATTACAGGAGACGGCGAGGTGCACATCTCAACACGAGAAGAGGATGGGATGGCAATCATTGAAATAAGTGATTCAGGCTGCGGTATTCCTGCAGAGCAACTTAGCAAGATCTTCGATCCATTCTTTACAACGAAACCTATCGGCGAAGGAACAGGACTCGGTCTATCGATTATCTACGGTATTATCGAAAAGCACCATGGCACGATTTCGGTAGCCAGTGATGTTGATGTGGGATCGAAATTCACGATCTCAATTCCCATCGACCGGCCCGCTGAGACAGATCCAGATTCAACGAACGTTGAAATGCTTCAACAGCACAGGGTCTTGGAGGTCAATTCATCTGATGACATTTAAACTGCTCATCGTCGACGATGAATTGCCTAATATACGTTTGCTTGAACGCTTGTTTCGTGATCATTACTTTGTGTTAACCGCCTCATCCGGTGACGAAGCGGTAACAGTACTGGGCCAGCACGACGTTGCCGTAGTTATCACCGATCAGTGTATGCCTGGAATGAGTGGTGTGGAATTATTGAAGCGTTCGGCCGAAAGGCGTCCACACATGGTCCGTATTCTTCTTACGGGATATACCGACTTGGATGCACTAGTCGAGGCAGTGAACTGCGGCTTGATTTACATGTACGTTAGCAAGCCCTGGAAAAATGAAGATTTGAAACTCCGTATCGCGAGAGCGATGCAGCATTACGAAGATAACAAGCGCCAACATTCTCTTGGTGCAGCTAACGATCGTCTTACCAGCCGCTTGCGCGAAATGAAGTTGGGTGTTGTGAGGGCGATTGCCGATGGAATAAAAGCAAGAGACGTGTATACATGGGTTCATGGGTCAAGAGTAAGCCGGTTGGCGACACTGCTGGGGGACAAACTTGCTCTCAACGAAGATGTACTCACGGATCTCACCGCCGCGGCTCTTTTGTGTAATGTTGGAGCGATAGCAACACGGGACACGGTTCTCAAGGAAGACGGAGAGAACTTTTCTTTGTCAGAGTGCGCCACTCAGATTTTATCCTCTGTTGCTGAATTAAGAGATGTGTCTGACCTCATCCGTGACCATTGCGAGAATTTTGACGGTAGCGGGTATCCAGTTGGGCTCATTGGTGAACAAATTCCGCTGGCATCACGCATCATACGAGTAGCAGCGGAGTATTACCGGCTGATCAACCCACGCGATTCAAGTAGGGTCTTGAATCACGCAGCCGCTTTGCACGAACTGCGCAAGGTAGCGAACAGAACACTTGATCCTCATGTGGTTGAAATGTTTTCTCGTCTTGGTGATGCCGAGGTCCGTAATCTTCAACAGTTGAATCGCCCTCATCTGACGACCTGACCTCATTACCCGCGCCATCAACTAGAACATCGATCAGCAAAGTGGGGTATCCCATGTAAGGGAATCCCCTCTTTCCCTCCCCAAAAAAACTGATATATTCATTTATAATACGCGCTCTCCAGAATCTTTTATTCGCCCAGATTCTCAGCACTCGAAGAACAGCGCACCACGATTGTTATTGTCAAAGGGCCAAACTGTAAGTTGAGACTTGAGCCCCGTAACAAGAGAGTGCCATTGGGACTTAGATCTGAACGACTTTAATCAGGGGGTAACACATGTAGGTAGAAGGTCCATCTCTTAGCCCCAAAAGAGGAGACTCCTCATGAAACCTATCCTCGTAGTGGTTGGTGTTACAGAGTCGCGGCGCCGTCTGGTCAACATACTGCTTCAAGCTGGTTACGACGTCGCAGAAGCAGACACCGGACAACGCGCACTTGAGATAGCGCATTGCCTTTCGCCCAAATTGATATTCATGTCAATAGTGATGCCTGACGTCACTGGTTTGGAAATAGCAGCGAAATTGCGTCGAAGTGTTGGTAGGACGTCTCCACCGATAGTTTTGCTTGGTTCAATTCCACCTATTGGTATCAACGATGAGCCGTTGGCTTCGTTGGTAACTGGCTATTTGAACTTAGACGTCTCCTCGCGAGACTTGCTTGCAACCGTGCGCTCGCAATTAGCTATCGATAGCCAATGAAGGGTACCGAGGTCCTCACGTCCAATTATTCAACACGCAATTTCGGTCCTCCGAAGCAAGCGAAATGAAATGAAGCCACCACGCATCCTGATCGTCGACGACTCCGATGATCTAAGACTATATTTCTCCAATTTGCTTACTCGGGCCGGATATCAAGCCCTAAGCGCCAAAACGGGTAAGGAATGCCTACGCCTTGTTAAGGAACAGTTACCAGATCTAGTTGTAGTCGATGCTGAGCTACCCGACATCAGTGGAATAGATGTGTGCAAAGCGATAAAGAATGACGTGGAAACTTCCGCCGCTCTCGTAGTACACATGTCCGGATCCCGGAGTTCTGCAGTATACGATGCTGAAGGTCTTGAAGTGGGCGCTGATGGGTACTTGACGAAGACAACTGATGGGCGTGTACTCCTCGCGCACATTCAAACCCTCCTACGTACCAGGAAAAGCGAAGAAACGTTGCGCCAGTTGAGTGCAGAATTCAAATCAGTGTTTGAGAACATAGTAGATGGAATGGTCATAGTCGACGACAACGCGATGTGTATCGAATTAAATTCCGCTGCGTGTGCGCTTCTCGGTCGGTCCAAGGAGGAAATCGTAAATAAGCCTTTTCTGGATCTAATTGCACAAGGTCTCTACTGGGAGGATCTGGACATCGAATGGACTAACTTCCTCAAGCAAGGTCAGCAAAACGGAGAGTTCACGTTGTATCTACCGGATCAGAAGACCCGAGAGGTTGAGTACAGCGCTAAAACAGCCTTTCTGCCAAATCGCCATCTCTGGTTATTGAGAGACGTTGGGCATCGTAAGCAGACCGAGAGGGCAATTCAAGAAATGCAAGACCACCTCGAGGATACGGTGCTACAACGAACTGCTGAATTGATGGCAGCAAATGCATTTCTGAAACAGGAAATTGCTGATCGAAAGAAAGCTGAAGAAGCGCTGCTCGCAGCGACGAGGGAATGGGAACAAACCTTCAATGCTATCCCGGACCAGCTGTGCATTATCGATCTGAGTGGACACATTCTGCGTGCGAATCAGGCTATGCGGGAGCGTTTTGAACCAACTCTAGGCGATCTCGTCACCATGGACTACCGAATATGTTACTGCGGAACGGCCACTCCACAACCGGAAATGCCTTGCGCAGCGGTGCTGTTGGGTGCAGCACCGTTCGTAGTTGAAACGACATTCCCGACGCTCGAAGGCTGGTACCTTTTAGCCTGCTACCCGCTGCTGGGTACTAATGGGAAACAATGGGGCGCTGTGCTAGCCGTGCGCGACATCACTGAAGCTAAACGATCTCAGCAGGCGTTACGGGAGGTGGAGGAGCGCTTTCGCTTGTTCATCGAAGGCGTTCGTGACTACGCAATAATCATGCTGGATAAAGACGGTTTGATCGTGAGTTGGAACGAAGGCGCAACAAAAATACTTGGCTATGACAGCGACGAAATTATCGGCAAAGATTTTTCATGCTTTTATCCGTTGGAAGAACGACATAAAGGACCTGAGCGGCAACTGAATGCTGCCATCCTCAAGGAGAGATATGAAGAAGAGGGTTGGCGCGTCCGTAAGGATGGAACCAAATTTCTGGCCAATGTCATTCTAAGCGCGCTCCGGGACGACACTGGCCACCTGCGGGGTTTCGCAAAAGTAACCCGCGATATTACTGAACAAAAACGCACTGAGGCAGCGATCCGGCAGGCAGAGGAAAAATATCGAGGCATTTTCGAGAACGCGATCGAGGGAATATTTCAAACAACACGAGAAGGAAGATTTATTTCCGCAAACCCCGCAATGGCGCGGATGTTTGGCTACGATTCAGCTCAGCAATTGATAGACGATCGAAGAGATATAGATCGCCAACATTATGTTGACCCTGAACGACGGAAGATTTTTACGAATCTGATTGAAGAAGGGGGAGCGGTAGTAGGTTTCGAGTTGCAGGCTTATCGTAGAGATGGAACCACCATCTGGACTTCTGAAAGTGCACGTGCAGTACGCGATGAAGACGGCGCGCTGTTGTATTACGAAGGAATCGTCGAAGACATTACCAAGCGAAAGGAAGTTGAAGTCGAGCGATTTGAATTATTAAGGAGGCTGGTTACGGCTCAAGAAGACGAGCAGCGTAGGATCTCACGAGAGTTGCACGATCAGATGGGCCAATCGCTTGCTGCTGTTTTGCTGGGTCTCAATTCTTTGGAAGATGTGGTGCAGAGTGAACAGGCGACAGCCCTAATTCAACGTTTAGAGTCTGTTGCGAACCGAATGGCCGACGACATGCACAACCTTGTGCGAGAGTTACGCCCGACGGCGCTCGATGATTTGGGTCTGCATACCGCGTTGTCGAATTACATTGACGAATGGTCACATCGCACCGACATCGTGATTGACCTTCATTCGAACGGATTCTTGAATGACCGACTGGGCAGTCACCTGGAAAGCACCATCTATCGCATCGTCCAGGAAGCATTAAATAATGTAGTGAAACATGCGAAGGCTCAGAACGTCAGCGTCATCTTAGAGAAGCGCGGAAATAGAGTGCTGATTATTGTGGAAGATGACGGTGTTGGTTTCGACGCCGAGGCGCTAATGCAGACGCCGGCAAGAAATCGAGGCTTCGGACTCTTAGGAATGCAGGAGCGCGTCGCGCTCGTTGGCGGTTCGCTCAACATAGAATCGACACCAGGAGTTGGAACTACGGTGCTGGTCCACATTCCTGTCTCAGCGACAACAGCGGAGGCGGGACATGGCTAAACTCCGTGTTTTTATTGCAGATGACCACGCGATGCTTCGCGATGGTTTGAAGGCGCTTGTAAATGCGCAACCTGACATGGAAGTTGTAGGCGAATCCGATAACGGTCGAACTACGAACGAACGTGCTAAGGAATTATTGCCGGATATATTGTTGATGGATATTTCGATGCCTGAACTTAATGGTATTCAAGCGACCCAAGAACTAAGACAAGAGTGTCCCACAATAAAAATACTTGTCTTGACTGCTTACAAAGATAAGGGCTACCTGGATCAGTTACTGAAGCTAGGTGCATGCGGCTATATACTAAAATTATCAGCAGCCGAAGAGTTGATAGGGGCAATTCGAGCGGTTGCCGGCGGTGACATTTACCTTGATCCACAAATGGCGCATCGAATTACAGATGGGTATGTGCGTGCTCAAATTCTAAGGGGGGAAGTGAAGCAGCGCCAGTTGACCACTCGTGAGGAAGAAGTGCTACGTTTGATCGCGCAGGGTAACAGCAACAAAGAGATCTCCACAGAGTTAGATATAGCCGTCAAAACCGTCGAATCTCACAAGGCTAATATAATGCAGAAGCTAGAGTTGAGAAACCGCACCGAAATTGTTCGGTATGCAGTTCGTCAAGGTTGGCTTCATGACTCTTAGTTCCGACGCAAGTAGACTACTCGCAAAGCTTTAGCTCCGATTATCTAAGCCCACTTACCACCCACCCGTATAGTTTCCCGATCACAGGGACTTCCCTGACACAAAGCCCGTCATTTCCCTTATAGCCAAAGTGCTACCCACCAAAAGATGATAGGACTGGCCGGTCCCACAGGCTTCCTTCATCCAGAATAGGACGATCACATGGTATCCCACCTTTTCCAGCCCCCAACCCTCGAAACTACGCTTGGTCCTGATGCAAACACGAAAAGGACCAGAGTTTTGCTTATTGAAGATAACCCGACGGACGCTCGCTTGGTGTGCAAAGCGCTCACTGACTTGCGCGACCGAGAACTCTACGGGCCGACCTTCAATATTCAATCGGTAGACCGACTATCAACCGCAATAGCCTCCCTGACAAACGATGCATTCGATGTAATCCTCCTCGATTTATCTTTACCTGACAGCCTGAGTTCGGAATACACCCTCTCCCACATCCAGAAGTACGCACCTAATATTCCCATCATTGTACTAACCGGCTGGGGGGATGAGTCGTTCGGGTTGAAGATGGTACGGGCTGGAGCCCAGGATTATTTGGTCAAGTCGAAGGTGGAGCGTTACATCCTGGTTAAGGCAATTCGTTACGCGATCGAACGTCAGCGAAGTGAACAGGCATTGCGAAAAAGCGAAGAAGAGTTTCGCTCGATTGTTGAGACAACCACTGAATGGATCTGGTCCGTCGACCTCCGGGGCAATGTGATGTATAGCAATCCAACTGTTGAATCGATCTTGGGTTATAAACCCGAAGAGCTTCTGGACACACCGGCCTTTGAACTCATTCATCCTGAAGATCGACACCGACACAAAGTACAAATGGCGGACGCCGCTGCCAGTCGGTCCGGTTGGTCACGACTGAAACTGCGATGGGAACATAAGAACGGCACCTATCGGTGGCTTGAAAGCAATTCGACGGCGATGTTCAGCAATAACGCAAACTTGATTGGGTTTCGTGGTTCGGATCGCGACGTCACTGACCGCGAGTTGGCGAAATTGGCTCAAACGGACCTGCAATTAAAACTTGTCGCGGTTCAGGAAGAGGAGAAACACCGAATTGCGCGCGAGTTGCACGACCAGATGGGGCAGTCGATTGCGGCCCTAATTCTGGGACTGAAATCGCTGAGAGACTCAGAGTGGCAGAACGAACGCGCATCTTTACAGTTTCAGCAGCTGCATAACATCGCTAACGATTTAGCAAAAGAGGTTCATTCCCTCGCTCTAGATCTCAGACCCACAGCGCTCGATGATCTGGGACTAGAGGTGGCGCTTTCGACTTATCTCGAAGGGTGGTCCCGTAGATGGCAAATCGCCGTTGATTTTCACAGTCACGGACTTTCTGACCGTCGGTTGCCCGCCCACCTGGAAACAACAATCTATCGCATTGCACAGGAGGCATTAACGAACATCATCCGTCACGCCCGGGCGCAAACCGTTAGTCTCCTGCTGGAGAGTACAGACAATCGCGTAGTGGCAATAATTGAGGATGATGGTTGTGGATTCGATGTTGATTTAGTGATGGGAAGTCCACTGAGGGAGAAGAGACTTGGCTTACTGGGAATGGAAGAACGAGTTGCCCTTGTCGGCGGAAGGTTGACGATTGAGTCGACGGAAGGAACAGGCACCTCCATCTACGTGCGAATTCCGATTACCCTTCAATCGAATGGAGAACTCGCAACATGGACAAACTAAGAATTCTCATAGCAGACGATCACGCTTTGCTTCGTGACGGAATAAAAGCACTTGTTAATGATGAACCAGATATGGAAATCATTGGGGAAGCAGAAAACGGAAGAGTGGCCTTGGAGAAAGCGAAACAGCTCCAACCACACATTGTGTTGATGGATATTTCAATGCCCGACATGAATGGAGCACACGCCACCCGCCGGATGAAGCAGGTGTGCCCATCAGTGAAGGTCCTGGCCTTGACGGCCCATGAAGACAACTCTTACTTGCGGCATATGTTGGAGGCCGGGGCTTCGGGCTTCCTTCTTAAGCGTGCGGCGGCGGACCAGCTCATCCAGGCAATCCACGCTGTTGCTGATGATGGTTGCTATATAGATCCGACATTTGCCGGAAAGGTGCTCAGCAACTTCATGAGACCGGTGTCAAAGGCGGCCAATGAAGGTACTGAACTTAGTGAACGGGAAGCTGAAGTCCTCCGTTTGACGGCATGGGGACACAGCAACAAAGAGATCGGAGCTCAGCTGGACATAAGTGTTAAGACAGTTGAGACGTATAAAGCGAGACTCAGCGAAAAGTTACAGCTAACGAGCAGGACCCAGATGGTCCGATATGCAGTGCGGCGCGGTTGGCTCCAAGACACTTGAGCATCTCTTCTTTGCTCCGATCGAGTCGCATTTTGTCAATCACACTCCGCGGCCTCCTCGAAAACTTCTCAAGCCTAAAACAAGACCGTTGACGTCAGGGAACGCCCCGACAGATCGGTATTTCCCCGATAGTGCAACCGTTAGAAAAGACCATAAAAATATATCGGCGGTCTGCCAACAGGCAAACCTTCGTCTGAAACCGCAAAACCCATGATCATCACACACATAAAACCCACGGCCGAGTTTATGCGAACAGGGGTCTTAACGTTCGTCGCGCTCTGTATTGTTGGTAGCTGCGTTTTTGGTCAGACGATTGAACCAATATCGTCCTCGAACATCTTGAAAAAGTTGAGCGTTGAAGAGTTGATAAATATCGAGGTGACGTCAGTCTCACGCCGACCGGAAAAAGTCTCAGAAACCGCATCAGCGATCCAAGTCATCACTGGTGACGACATCCGTCGATCCGGAGCAACAAGCCTTCCCGAAGTATTACGTTTGGCGTCAAACCTACACGTTGCGCAAGTTAATTCGAGTCAATATGCAATCAGTGCCCGGGGATTTAACAATACCGCTGCAAACAAAATGCTGGTCCTCATTGACGGCCGCTCGGTATATACCCCGATACATGCAGGAGTTTTCTGGGACACCCAGGACATTCTGTTGGAGGACATCGATCGCATTGAAGTAATTAGCGGATCAGGTGCCACGTTGTGGGGCGCTAATGCTGTTAACGGAGTAATTAGTGTCAAGACCAAGGAAGCCCGAGCCACACAAGGTTTGCTCGTCGAAACTGGAGGTGGGAGCCAGCCGAGAGGTTTCATGAATGTTCGTTACGGCGGGCAATTCAGCACCAAAGCTCAGTACCGAGTATATGGAAAAGTATTTACGCGAAACCGCACTCTGCTCTCTAACGGTCGCGAGACTATGAACGATTGGAAGTTGGGCCAAACCGGCTTCCGTCTGGATTGGCATGAATCGCACTCTGATAATTTTACGGTGCAAGGCGATTTTTATGACGGGGCCTATAACTCGCTCACTACTCAAGAGCCTGACATAAAGGGCGGCAACTTGCTTGCTCGATGGTCCCATCTCTTTTCAGACCGGTCAGATATGAGTCTTCAGTTCTACTATGATCGGACTCATAGAGATGTTCCACAAGGTCTTGCCGAGGCTCTCTCTACTTACGACTTCGATTTTCAACAGCGCCTGGAACTCGGCAAGCGTAATGAGTTCGTTTGGGGACTCGGGTTTCGCCAAATTCACGACAACGTGCGCAATGTTGCCACTCTCGCGTTTCTCCCGTCGCAAGTCACTCACGGCCGGTTTAGCGGATTTCTGCAAGATGAGATTGCCGTCATGAAAGAAAGGCTCAACCTGACGATAGGAACCAAGATTTCGCACAACGCCTATACCGGACTTGAAGTTCAGCCCAGTGTAAGAGCCGCTTGGAAAATAGATCAGCGGCAAATGGCGTGGCTAGCGATCTCTCGTGCTGTGCGCACACCGTCGCGTTTAGATCGCGAGCTTTTTATTCCGGCGAAACCTCCGTTCTTAGTTGCAGGTGGTCCTAATTTCCAGTCGGAGGTGTCACTGGGATATGAATTAGGTTATCGATCTCGTCCCCACGATCGAGTCTCGCTTTCTGTTGCGACTTTTTACAATGATTACTCCAAGCTGCGGAGTCTGGAGCAGGTGAATCCTCCCGCATTCTTTCCCCTGGTCATTGGTAATGGCCTGAAAGGAGAATCCTATGGCATGGAGCTTTCTGCCGATTATTACATCACCAATGTGTGGCGATTGCGCGGTGGTCTCACGGAGATGCGCATCAACATTCGTCCCGAGAGGACCAGCACAGATCGTACGAATGGAAGCGGCGAATCTCATGACCCGAATCGTCATCTGCTACTGCGATCCTTCTTTGAACCAATTCGTGGTCTCCAACTCGATACGACCTTCCGTTTCGTGAGTCACATTAAAAACCAACAACTCCCAGGCTATGCCGAGTTGGATCTGCGGCTGTCCTGGCAACCAAAGTCCTCCCTCGAATTCTCAATCAACGCTCAAAACCTCTTACATAAGCGACATGCGGAATTTGAGGCGCCAGCTGCTCGACAGGAAATTGAACGCAACATCTATGGAAAAGTTCAATGGCGTTTTCTAAATTAAATTGCTCATCGAGCGCCTTACCCAAACTAATCTCGGCAGTTTGCACCTTGGGCCTGGCTCTGTCCTTGTGGAGTGATGTCGTGCATTCACAATCAGCCGGCGAGTACCAGGTAAAAGCGGTCTTTCTATTTAATTTCGCAAAATTTGTGGAATGGCCACCAAACGCTTTCCCCGATGCGAATACTCCGTTGGTGATTGGTGTGTTAGGACAGGATCCCTTTGGTCCGCATTTGGATGAGACCTTGCGGGGAGAACTGATCGACAACCGATCGCTCATTGTTCAGCGTTATCGCAACGTCGCGGAAATCAAGAGATGCCACATTCTCTTTATCAGTCGCTCGGAATCAGACCATCTCGGTGAGATCGTAGCTAATCTGAGAGCGCGTAGGATTCTCACTGTTACGGACGCTGATGGTGCACAAAGTGGCGTAATGATTCGCTTCATCCGCGAAGGAAACAAAATCCGATTCAGAATAGACGCTGAAGCCGCCAAAGCCGCCAATCTGACGATAAGTTCCAAGCTTCTTCGATTGGGTTAAGGTGCTGCTGGGAGAACGATACAAAAATGTTTCTTAAAGACGCACCGATCAAACGCAGACTCATGAGCATTATTCTGTTCACGAGTGGAGCTGTGTTGCTATTCACGTGCGCATCGTTCTTCGTTTACGAATTCTTGACCTTCAGGCAAACCACTGTCACCAATCTCTCCACGCTCGGCGCAATACTTGCGAGTAACAGCACGGCCGCATTGACCTTCGCCAATCCGGAGGATGCAACAGAAGTTCTGAGGGCACTGCAGGCTGAACCTCATATCACGGAGGCCGCTTTGTATGATGAAAACGGAAAGCTCTTCGCAAACTATCCCGAGAACTTGTCCGCGAACCTTCTTCCGACGGCACCTGCAGTGGATGGCTATAGTTTCAATCGGAGTTATTTAGTCTCCGTTCAGCCAGTACTCCACGGGACCAAACGACTCGGCACACTCTATATCAAATCAGATATGTGTGCGATGTATGACCGATTTCGTCTTTACGGTTATATCGTTGCGGTTGTCGTCCTCGCCTCCCTGTTGGTTGCATATGCGCTTTCGCACGGTTTCCAACGACAGATCTCGGAACCTATTCTCGCGTTGGCAAAAACAGCGAAAGCTGTTGCCGAGCGTGGGGATTATTCAGTCCGCGCTCCACGAATAGGAAAAGGCGAATTTGTCTTACTTACCGATGCTTTCAATCAGATGCTCATTCGCATTCATGATGGCGATAGCGCATTGCGTGAAAGCAAAGAACTACTGTGCTGCCTCAACACCGAATTGGAGGAACGCGTAAACGAACGAACTCACAAGCTCACGGAAGCCAATAAAGAGCTGGAAGCCTTCAGCTACTCGGTGTCGCATGACCTCCGGGCTCCGCTGCGCGCCATCGATGGGTTCTCTCGCATACTCCTTGAGGACCATGGCGAGAAGTTAAATGAGGAAGGCAAGAGGGTACTGGGTGTGATTCGTAGCAATACTCAAAACATGGGCCGCTTAATTGATGATCTTCTGGCGTTCTCGCGATTGAGCCGGAAACAAATGGAAACAACAGTAATCAATATGAGTGACCTCGCAACTGACGTATTCGAACAGCTCAAACCCGGAATAGCAGATCAGAGCATTCGTTTCAACTTAGCGCCCCTTCCCGATATTCACGGTGATCGGGCTCTGATCCGACAAGTCTTTGTAAATCTGCTTTCCAACGCCGCGAAGTACTCCAAAAAACGAACCCAAAGTGTGATTGACGTAAACGGGAGTTATGAAAACGGCGACTGCATTTATTACGTGAAGGATAACGGAGTGGGATTCGACATGACTTATTCACAAAAGCTTTTTGGTGTTTTCCAGCGGCTACACAGTGTCGAGGAATTTGAAGGCACTGGCGTAGGCTTAGCTATCGTTCAACGCATTGTTCACCGACATGGTGGTCGCGTTTGGGCGGAAGGTAAGGTCGATGAAGGCGCGACGTTCTATTTCAGTTTGCCAAAGGAGAACAGCGGTGGATAATTCGCAACAACTGAATGAGGTCGAAGTGCTTCTTGTTGAAGACAACCCTAGTGATGCTGAACTAACGATGCGCGCTCTGAAACAACGCAACTTGGCTAATAAACTATTTCACGCCAGGGACGGCGCAGAGGCACTGGATTTTGTGTTTGCGCAGGGAGCTTTTGAGGATCGCAAAGTAGAGAACGGTCCGAAAGTAGTGTTGCTGGACTTGAAGTTACCAAAGGTCGACGGACTCGAGGTTCTGCGGCGAATCAAAGCGGATGAACGGACGAAAAAAATACCTGTTGTTGTAATGACTTCCTCGCGCGAAGACCGCGACCTGTTGTCGTGCTACGAATTCGGTGTGAACGGCTACGTAGTAAAGCCCGTTGAGTTTGAGGACTTTTCGCGGGCGGTATCGGAACTTGGTTTCTACTGGTTGTTGTTGAACGAAACCCCACGCTAGTCGTAGCTGCTGACAAATGGAAAGTGGAAGAACGCATGAATGAAACAATTAACATCCTGATAGTCGAAGATCTGGTAACCGATGCCGAACTGATTGAACGGGAGTTGACCAAGGCGAATATTCATTTTAACTCACGCCGGGTTGACACGCGGGCCGCGTTTTTAGCCGCGCTTGATGACTTTAGACCAGCGATTGTTCTGTCTGATTTTAATCTGCCTCAGTTTAGTGGTCGCGAGGCCCTCAGTCTGCTCAAACAGACCGCGGTGCCAGCCCCATTTATTCTTATCACCGGTTCTTTGACTGAAGAGGTTGCAGTGCAGTGCATGAAGGATGGAGCGTATGACTATATCCTGAAAGCAAGTTTAAAGCGGCTTCCCTCAGCGGTTCTAAATGCATTGGAGAAAGCAAAGACCGTTCAAGAAAAGGCCCACGCAGAAGCAGCACTCTTTAAGAGCCAGGAACGTTATCGATTAATCGCGGAGAATACTCGTGATTTGATTTGTATGCTGGATGTGGAGGGAAACTACACCTACGTCAGTCCCTCCTATCGTGAGGTTCTCGGATATGCGCCCGAATCACTGCTGGGGACAAGCTGCTTCTCTCTAATTCATCCTGACGACAGAAGAATGGCCGAACAAAAAACGGTGCAAGCTGTAGTCGATCAGAGGCCAGAGCGTTTAGAACTGAGAGTAAAAGATAGCGCCGGCAATTGGAAGGTATTCGAAACACTCGGTAACTGGATTTACGATCCTCAAGCTGCCCAGCGGCAAGGGCTTATGGTGTCTCGTGACATCACCAAGCGTAAGCAAGCCGAAGATACGCTGCGCCAAAGTGAAGAAAGAACTCGCCTAATCCTGGAGAATGCTCTTGACGCCATTGTCACAATTAACGCAGAAGGACTCATCATAGATTGGAACCCACAAGCCGAGATAACCTTTGGGTGGAGTGCTGGTGAAGTTGTTGGGAGGACCTTCGCTGACACGATCATTCCTCAGACACATCGTAGTGAACTTGCGGCAGCTCTAAAACGATTTTTGATGACCGGTCAAAGGCGAGAGTTAAACAAGCGAATTGAGATCGCTGCCTTGCGACGCGATGGTGCTGAGATTCCCGTGGAATTATCGGTCTCACCAATGCAATCGGGTGAAACCTTCATATTTAGTGCTTTCATTCGAGACATTTCTGACCGAAAGCTCGCCGAAGAAAAGCTACAAAAAAGCGAAGAGCAGTTGCGCATGTCCCAAAAGCTTGAAGCTGTGGGACAACTTGCTGGAGGCGTAGCGCACGACTTCAACAATCTCCTCACCGTAATTACTGGTTACAGTGATCTCATACTGAGTAGGATCAATGAGCACGATATCAATCGCCCGAAGATAGAGGAGATAAAAAAGGCGGCTAATAGAGCGGCCTCTTTAACTCGCCAGCTACTTGCTTTCAGTCGAAAACAGGTTTTGCAACCGAAGCTTTTCGATCTAAACACCCTTGTCGTTGATATCAGCAAGATGCTGCAGCGGCTAATAGGTGAAAACATCGAGATGACAACGATGTTAGATCAAGAGGCACCCATCAACGCTGACCCTGGACAGATTGAACAAGTGCTCATGAACCTTGTCGTGAATGCGCGCGATGCAATGCCGACGGGAGGGCGAATTACAGTTGAGACGTCGCGGATAGTTATCGACGAAACTTTTGCGAGTAGGCACCTGACCGTCCAGCCCGGAGAATACGTCGTGCTGGCCGTGAGTGACACGGGCTCAGGTATGGATGCTGAAACTCAGAAGCGCATATTCGAACCCTTCTTTACAACTAAAGCTCAAGGCAAGGGTACGGGTTTAGGTCTCTCAACTGTTTACGGAATCGTCAAGCAGAGCGGCGGCAATATTTGGGTTTACAGCGAACTGGGGCAGGGAACTGTTTTCAAGGTCTATTTACCTGTGGCGATTGGAAATGAAACTAATCTACAAACCTTAGCTACTCCTTCGGCAATGCCCCTCGGCACAGAAACGATTCTGGTGGTTGAAGATGAACCACAAATCCGTCGTCTCGCTTTTGAGTGCTTAGAGAGTTGTGGTTACAGCGTCCTTCTTTCTTCGAATGGTCTGGAAGCCATGGAGCTGATGGAAGACCCAACAAAGCCGATCGATTTGGTCGTTACTGATGTAGTGATGCCACACATGAGCGGGAAAGAACTCGCCGATCGAATTGCCAACATTCAGCCTAAGGCGAAGGTGTTGTTTATGTCCGGTTACACCAATGATGCTGTGGTTAACCATGGAGTATTGCAGGCGGGAACTTGGTATCTACAAAAGCCCTTCGCTCTCGATGCTCTCGCCCGCCAAGTTCGAGCTGTACTAGATAGCAACGATTCTGCTCAGAGCGGCATGCCTTTCCAACAGGAACGTAGTAGAGATGCGCTTCCTTCTACTGAATCCTCGAATGCCCCGAATTAATTACCGCGAAACGCTCACTTCTACCGCAACTCTCTACGAATCCATCATCCCAAGGGAGAACGGCAAATGACAAACAGCCAAACCGATAGGGCTCGAATTCTGATCATAGATGACGAACCCCACATTCGAAACATTCTGTTTGAGGCGTTGACACCGAAGTATGAATGCCAGACAGCCTCCTCAGCAGAAGATGGTCTCGAACGCTTGCGCCGCGATGCATTTTCCCTCGTCATTAGCGATGTCAATATGAGGGGAATCACTGGACTGCAAATGGTACCCGAACTCCTGGCGGTAGCTCCCGATACGGTTGTCATTATGATGAGCGGCGCCCAGACCATTGAAAATGCTGTTGGTGCCCTTCGCGTTGGTGCCTTTGATTTTCTAATGAAGCCTTTTGATTTGAGGCTGGTTGAAGCTGCCGTAGGTCGAGGCGTGGATTATCACCAGTTACGTGTCACTAAAAGACGGTATGAAATGCAACTCGAGGACAAAGTCCAGGAAAGGACAGCGGCTCTCTTAAAGACGACCAGACAACTCGAAACTGAAATAGCCGAACGAAATCGGGCAGAAGAGCGCCTAAATTATCTGTCTTATCACGATCTGCTTACGGAACTGCCCAATCGGACCCTCTTCAACGATCGGCTGGGGCAGGCGCTCTCGGGAGCGAGGCGTGAGAATCAACTTATTGCGGTGCTACTCCTTTCAATCGACCGCTTCAACAACATCAGCGACACCCTTGGCCCCGCCTGCGCAGACACTCTCCTCTGCGAAGTGGCCGAACGATTCACCAGGACAATGCGCGAAGGTGATACTCTTGCCTATTGGGGAACTAACGAGTTTGCTTTCTTATTTAATCAATTGGAAAAGATTGATGACGCGATTCAAATAAGCAACCGCCTTAAATCGTCTCTGCAGTCACATTTCATTTTAGACGACGATGCGATTTACATCACCTGCAGTATTGGTACCTCGCTCTTTCCGTTGAATGGGTCAGATCAAGCTAGCCTCATGAAAAATGCTGCGGCTGCCCTCGCTCAGGCGAAACAACTCGGTGGAAATAACTTCCAATTCTATACGGCCGATATGAACGCAAAGGCACTGCATCGTATCTCGCTGGAAAGTAGCCTCCGACGAGCCATTGAGCGTGAAGAATTCGTTCTCTATTACCAACCGAAAGTTGATATCAATACTTGGCACATAGTTGGCGCAGAAGCGCTCATTCGCTGGAATCATCCCGAACGGGGTCTGGTCGCGCCTGCTGAGTTTATTCCGTTGGCAGAAGAAACGGGACTGATAACTTCAATCGGCGAATGGGTCCTGCGTTCGGCCTGCGCGCAATTGAAGCAGTGGTCCCCCTGGTCTCACCAGTTAACGATCTCACTAAACCTCTCTGCGCGGCAGTTTCAAGATCCAAATCTGAATGCGCTTGTGATGTCAACTCTTGATGAAAGTGCCATCTCACCTTCCCAGCTAGAGTTGGAGCTTACGGAGACCTCGTTAATGACAAATTTAGATTCCGCGGTTCGGACACTCATGGCCTTACAAAGCGGCGGAATCCGCGTTTCGGTCGATGACTTCGGAACAGGATTCTCATCTCTGGGATACCTCAAACGATTACCGATCGATATCTTGAAAATCGATCGGTCGTTCGTACACGATGCCTCGACAGATCCCGACGATGCGGCGCTCGTCATGGCTATCATTACCCTCGCACACAACCTAAGACTCAAGGTGGTTGCCGAAGGGGTCGAAACAGAAGAGCAACTGCGATTTCTTCACTTACTAAGATGTGATCAGGTCCAAGGATTTCTCTTCGCTAAACCCTTGCCCGCGGACGCCTTCGGACAACTATTTATGGAAGAACAATTCGTCTCCAACCAGTGGGCGGAATTGCGTCGAAAATTCATCATAAGTCCTGCTCGAAAACGGCTCATCACGGCAGCCTGAAATCTGAATCGCCAGTCTCAATCACGCCAAATAAGACCCCGACACGTCAGCAAAGATCCTGACACTGCGTTTCGCAATCTCCCTATATATGCGGAACGCGGCGTGACTTACATTTACCCTAAGGTGGAAGAGATGGCGCATGAGCTATGGAGGTCAGTCAGATGTTGCCCACGCCAAAGGGCGATGGGTAGAGCGGCATTGATGATCTCCATAGTCTCAACCGCCATTGCGCTTTGGTTTTGGTTTGGATGAAAAGTGGAGATTGTCGGTCTGAAAGGAATTGAATATGTTGACGAACTCGTTTGCAAAAGCCCCGAATTGCCCCACGTCGCAAGAAATACTTTCGCATGTTGAAGGTACGCTTACTTCGTTGTCCGAGAATAATCTTGTTCGCCATATCGAGCGATGCGATTTCTGCGGAGCGGAAATGCAACTCTTTGCGCGGCACAGGCCCGTTGAAGTGGATTACACTCCTGCGCCAATGCCTGCAGCCATCCGTAAACTCTCCAGTCGCTTGCCGCTGGCTCGAACGTCGTCAATGCACCAACGTGCGGCGTAAAGACGATCAGCGAAAAACGCAAATGGAGGTGCAGCAGTGAATGAACAGCGAAAGACTAATCGGATACCGATGAGACTAGAGGTTCAATGGAACGGCATGTCGACTCTATGTCCGGATGTCACCAGCGATGTGAGCTTCGGTGGTTGCTACATTGAATCACTGCACCAGGTAAATATAGGAGAGGTGCTTAACCTGGAACTTTGCTTAGGGTCCAATGCGACTTTTCCATTTCGCGGCGAAGTTCGCTATCACCACCCTAGCATCGGTTTCGGGATAAGGTTCTTACAGATGTCGACCTTCCAGCAAAATTTTCTCAAGTCGCTGATTGCTTGTTGGAGACAGCGTATCGTTCCGGCCTAGCCTGCTTAGGACGGGTACTCTCGAAGGCTTGGACCGCTACTCTGCAGTTACGTCGGGGAAACCTCCCTCACCGGGTCTCTTTCCCGACAAGAAAAGCTTCTTTCCCTCATATACGCGCTTCCGCATTCGGTGTCATAACAATAACGCACCGAAGGATGCCCGGTGTCACTTAGTGGCGTTCGCTTTCGTAGCAAAGACACGATTTCTGACCGACTTCATTTGCAGGGGATTGAAAAATTGAATTCATCTTGCTCCTTCCAAACAAACGCACCACGTCGGCTTGTTCCGTTCGCATTTGACCTGTCTTTCTTAAAGAACGGGCGTCGGCTCTTGCTCTTCGTAATGTGTGTAAATTGGTTTTGTGCGGTCTCAGTAAGTTTGGCCCTAGGGTTTATCGATGCAGGGTGGATCAACGCGCTGCTGTTGACTTCATTCATTGCGCTCGCCTACCTCCCGGCTCGCAAGGAAGGCCGGCAGGTTAGAACGGCCCGCATCAATAAAGCACACTTTCTACGTGATACAGAACTAACCCAAAGCAGTCGAGAGGGAGACACTGATGGATTGTTTCGGCGGATCTTCGACAACGCCGCTGGCATGGCACTCGTTAGTCCTAGTGGACAATGGTTGACTGTAAATCGCGCGCTGTGCGAGCTCCTGGGTTATTCAGACGACGAAGAACTACTTGCAAAATCGTTCAATGATATCTCGCATCCAGATGATGCTGCGGCGACTTGCCTTCAAATAGAAAAACTACTCGCCGGTCGGATCCCCTCCTATCAATCAGAGCAGCGGTTTACTCATAAACTCGGTCATGTGGTTTGGATGCTGGTGAATGTCTCGATGGTCCGTGGCTCAAAAGATAACCTCTTCTATCTCGTGTTCCAATTCCAGGACATCACAGGCCGGAAAACGGAGGAGGAGCGATTGGTCCATAGTGTATTTCACGATGCGCTTACCGGTCTTCCGAATCGCACGCTTTTGATGGATCGGCTGAGACTGGCTACCGAGCGAGCTAGACGACGAAAGGACCAGGTCTTTGCTGTGCTCTTTCTCGATCTGGACGGATTTAAAGCGATAAACGATAGCATGGGTCACATAATGGGCGATCAACTCTTGATTGAAGTTGCCCGTCGCTTAACCGCTTGTTTACGAACGACAGATACGATAGCTCGGCTTGGCGGCGATGAATTCACAATTCTGCTGGAGGATCTAAGTGATGAGCGTGAATCACTGCGAGTTGTGGAACGTTTGCAGAAAGAGTTTGCAAGATCGTTTCGGCTTACTACCCGCGACATTCTCGTTACTGCGAGTATAGGCGTTGCCTTCGGCAGTCAAGCATACCAAAACCCCGAGGAAATATTGCGTGATGCTGATATAGCTATGTACGGAGCGAAGTCGGCGGGAAAAGCGCGTTACCACATATTCGATAGAGAACAACATACCCCTCAGCGTGACGTAATAAATCTCGCAGATGATTTGGAAAATGCAATAGAGCGAGAAGAGTTGGTGGCTTATTACCAACCCATTGTCTGTTTAGAAACTGGTAAGCTCACAGCTTTTGAAGCGTTGGTACGATGGCGCCATCCGCAACGTGGCCTAATTCTCCCGGATGATTTCATTCCACTTGCGGAAGACACAGGTTTAATTGTTCCAATAGGTGCCTGGATTCTTCGTGAGGCCTGTATGCAGTTAAAGCAATGGCATGAGAAGTTTCCCTTCCAGGCATCGCTGGCGGTCGCCGTTAACCTTTCTGGTAAACAATTCATGCAACCAAACTTGATTGACGAGGTGATCGAAATATTGCAGCAGACGGGCATAGATCCTCGCACGCTAAAGTTGGAGATCACAGAAAGCGTGGTGATGGAGAACATCGGAGCAGCTCCCATCGTGCTTCAGCAACTCCGAGCCCTGGGAATTGAATTAAGCGTTGACGACTTTGGCACCGGGTATTCGTCTCTAAGTTATCTGCATAGGTTACCGATCAATTCTTTAAAGATAGACAGGTCGTTTATCAAAGGAGTGGTAGAAAAACGAGATCACGCTGAAATCGTCAAAACCATTCTGACGTTAGCCCGAAGTCTTGGCATCCGTGTCGTTGCGGAAGGCGTGGAGACACTTGAACAGCTCATTGAGCTTCGGCGTCTCAAATGCGACGCGGCCCAGGGTTACCTTTTTTCCAAGCCTGGCGATGCGGAAACCGCAGAGATCTTGGTCGAATCAACCAAGCAATGGCAAAGGACCATAGTTTCATTGGAATCGCATAACGAAAAGCACAACTTCGAAATCTCTCATGATGGCCTTGCAACGCGTGCAGAGCGTCGAGGTCTATTGCGGGCCGTTTAACGGCGCTCTCCGCAAAAGCACATGTATGGGATCGGTGGAATTAATAATCAAACGGAGTGGAACGATGGCAATAGCAATTAAGCTGAAGGCAAGAACAACGATTGCGTTGAACTCTCGCGTGAGAAAGTCAACGAAGAAATCATTGATGAGCATGGTAATCCGGACACCATCAGCTACCGCAAGCGGACAGGGCTGCGAAAAGTTTGTCTATCGGAACCTTACACTTCCCCCAAAGATCTGGAGCCGAGTTTATGACGCGATGGGAAATGTTCTGGAAGAAAATTTCTGTGAATCGGATGGTTCCTTAATCTTTCGTTGGACCTATCTTTTTGACGAGCGCGGCAGAAAGACGCAGGGAAACCTACACAATAGTGAGGGCGCTTTGATTGCCAGCTGGTTCTATAACGAACATCAGGAGGTTAAAAAGAGGTTACTCTTTAATGCTAGGGAAAGTGAAAGGCGCGTGAGTGTAGAGTGCTAATAGATGGAGTGACGGCTTATGAGTAAAACTCTCAAGGTACTTCTCATCGACGATGACGACTTATTGCGGCGGTCGATCTCATCCGCGTTCAGGGCTGACGGATGGACTGTTCACGAATCGAAACCAATAGCCGATCCAAGTGAACTTTTGTCTGCCGGTTGGAACGTTGTTATCTACGAGTTGGCAGCCGACCGCGGTTATAACTTTGATTTAGCCCGAGCCTTAACTAAGGAATCGCCGAAGACTAAGGTGGTAGTAACTAGCACTTACCCCGGCGCTTCTGCGGCTTTGGAAGCAATTAGCTGCGGTGCATACGACTATCTCGGCAAGCCCTTAAACGAAGAGACACTTAGATTGCTCTCCAGTAGACTTACCCAGCGCTTTACCGCCGCTTCAAATTTTGCCGTGAGACATCAGTTGAGCGAACACTCTCAGTCAGATGGACTGTTAGTGGGCCGCTGCTATTCTTTTATTGAAGTGATGAAACAGGTGGGCCGCGTCGCGCCGACTTCGTTGCCCGTACTGCTGACCGGTGAATCAGGTACCGGAAAAGAAGTCATAGCTACGACGCTTCACCAGAGAAGCAATCGACACGATCGACCATTTATTGCTCTCAATTGCGGTGCGATACCAGCCGAACTAATAGAGTCTGAACTGTTCGGACATGAAAGGGGATCATTCACGGGGGCTGAGCGCGGTAGGCAAGGATTGTGGGCCGAGGCGGCGGGCGGAACGATCTTTCTTGACGAAATTACAGAAACCAGCCTCGCGTTTCAGGTCAAGCTGCTGCGAGCAATTCAGCACGGTGAAATTCGTCGGGTTGGTTCAAATGAAATTCAGATGTTGGACGTCAGAGTTATTGCTGCTAGTAATCGCGATGTTGAGAAGGAGGTGCTCGCCGGTCGGTTCCGCCAGGATTTGTTTTATCGTTTGAATGCCGTATCTATACAACTTCCGCCGTTACGTGAGCGCCGGGAAGACATACCTCCGCTAATCGAAGCATTCCTGCCCCGACTTTCAGGTCGAACAAAACCAAGGTTTTCACAAGAGGTCATCGAGATCTTTAATCAATACTCTTGGCCAGGTAACGTGCGTGAATTAGAGCATGCCGTCGTTCGAGCTGTGGCTATGTGCGACGGGACAGTGTTGGCGCACGATCTTCCGGAACATATTAGGAAGCAGCCGGAATCCATAACGGTTACGAGTAACGATGATCTTGATTGCCAACCGACCGAGGATTGGTTGACCTTAGAAGATATGGAAGCTGAGTATGTGGCTCGGGCGCTAGGTCATACTAAGTGGAATAAACAAGCTACGGCGCGACTTCTTAAGATCGATCGTAAGACCTTAGATCGGATGATTAAGCGACATGACATAATTCAGTTATTTGGCCCAAGACAAACGCCTCAAGATCGCCGGGCAGCATGACTCTAAGAGTCTCAGGTAATTCATCAATCCAGATCTACAAAACCGTGCTTTACAGCGTAGCGAACCAATCCGGCCATGTCGTAAATATTCAGCCGATCCATTATGCGTCCCTTGTGAGATTCAACTGTTTTGACACTAATCTTTAAAACCGTGCCTATCCCTCTGGTCGAATAACCTTCGGCGATCATGCGCAGAACTTCACGTTGTCTTGCAGTAAGGTCGGCAGGCGTCGCGCGACTTTTGGTCTGTTGTGCGGCGGGAATTTGAGAGCGGTCTGACGGAGCGCCATCTGGTAAGTACGTCTTTCCCTCAGCGACTGCTTTTATCACAAACTCGAGGTCGGAGTAGCGCGCTTTCTTAATCAAACAACCTTTCGCGCCATAGCTGATCGCTTTCTGCGCGTACTCACGGCGCTCCTGCATGGCAAGTATGATTACCTTTACTTCCGGAAATTCAGACGTGAACCGGCCCAATATTTCCAGACCATTGGCTCCAGGCAACAAGACATCGAGTAGAACGATATCGGGTGCTGTCTCTGACGTCAGGCGCAAAGTGTCAGAGGCTTCGTCTGTTTCCCCGACTACGATAACGTCTTCGATCCGATCAATAAGAGCACGGATACCCGAACGAACAAGAAGATGATCGTCAGCTAACAAAACCTTGATTTTGTCCACCGATTGTCCCCGCGTTAGTAATGTTAGATTGCGTCGAACGTCCGAAATAGTCGGGATGGGCGATCTTCCGGCGACTGTGTAGTGGTAATAGGCAAGGGAGGGGCCAGCAGAAAGTCGTTTAATTGTGGAAATGCGGTTTGAAGCTTCTCCCGATAATTCGGAATTTCACGAACCTTCGTGATTAATAGTCGATGCGGTATATAGATCCTTAGAGGATGAGGACGCTACGAAGTTTTGAAGCGGTGCTTGTTGATTTTCAGTGCTTTGATCTTGGAATCAAGGGTAGATGGTGGAATACCAAGTATCGCTGCGGCGCCTGAACGCCCTGACACCCTGCCCTGGCTTTCAGCCAATGCGGCCTCAATCATCTCTTTTTCGTGGATGGTGAGATTGTCAGTAAGGGCCTTCCCACTGTGCGTTTGGCGAGCTTTGTGACTAAGCCAACTCTTATCGACGGTAAAGTTCTCAGTCTCACTTAAGATCACGGAACGCTCGATCACGTTCTGAAGCTCACGGATGTTACCGGGCCAGTTATATGACGCCAGCATCTCCAGCGTACCTTTGTTGATGCGACGCATCTTCTTCCCCATCTTGTTTGCGTAGCGGTTGACGAAGTACTCGACTAAAGACGGAATATCTTCTCTTCTTTCTCGAAGTGAAGGTACCTCAATGGGAAAGACGTTAAGCCGATAAAAAAGATCACTGCGAAATGCCCCAGAGTCAATGGCGGCGTTCAAATCACGATTGGTGGCGGCAATTACCCGTACGTTTGCGCGAATCGTTTTTGCTCCACCAACGCGCTCAAACTCATTCTCCTGTAGAACGCGCAACAGAGCAATCTGAGTCTCAGGAGGAAGCTCTCCGATCTCATCCAGAAATATTGTTCCTCCTTCTGCCAACTCGAAGCGTCCAAGCCTTTGTTGGAGGGCGCCAGTAAAGGCCCCCTTCTCATGACCGAACAACTCTGATGCAATCAACGATGTGGGAATAGCAGCGCAGTGCACGGTGACGAATACGCGTGCGGCTCGTCCGGATTTTTTGTGGATGGCCCGCGCGATCAGCTCCTTTCCCGTTCCTGTCTCACCGGTGATCAAAACTGTGGAATCGGTCGGTGCAACCTTCCCGACTAGGGCAAGCACGTCCTGCAATACAGGTGAGGTGCCGACGATGTCCTCGAACATCGACGTGCTGATGATCTCTTCGCGCAACGCGACGTTTTCTTGGAAGAGTTGATCCTTTAACGCGTTGATTTCGAGTAATGCTTCTCGCAGAGAGTCTTCAGTTTGCTTCCGCTCAGTAATGTCTCGTGAAATCCCCAAAACTGCGATTACCGAACCGTCCAAATCAACTTCGGGGAAATAACGAACGCTGTAACATCGACGACCCCGGGGGCTGGGCCAAGTCATTTCATACTCGTAGGATTGACCAGTATTGAAGACTGCCGCGATTCTTTCCTTAAGTTGCGCCAGTTCGCCCTCTTCCACATTGAGCATCGCATCTGGGATGAGGGACCCAATAGCCTTGTCCGTCAAGGTTTCTGACGGCAGACCGTATTCCTTGGCTACTGCGGGATTCACGTAAGTCGAGCGAAATTCCCGATCGTATCTGATGATTTGATCAGGCGCGTTCTCGACTATGGCCCTAAACTCCTGATCCTTTGCATGAGCCAAAGCTTCAGCTTGCTTGCGATCCTCAATATCAATTGAGCAACCGTACCACTTAATGAGATTGCCCTGTTGGTCTCGTAACGGCGCTATCCGTACAAGAAACCAGCGGTACTCTCCATCGGCTCGCCGTAGGCGCATTTCAGCCTCGTAAGGTCCCCCAGCCTCCATGGCCGCTAGCCACTTCTTTATTATGGTTGGTTTGTCTTCCGGATGAACCACGGCATTGACATCTTGCAAATACTCGTCCCAGGTCAGGCCTGTATACGCAAACCAACGCTGATTGGCGAAGTCGACAGTTCCGTCTGGGCGAACGGTCCAGGCAATCATAGGAATTGTGTCGATAACCAGGCGAAGCTGATCCTCGCTTCGGCGCAGTGCATCTTCGGCTTGCTTGCGCTCGGTGATGTCCTGCGCGATCGCAACTCTCGTCCCGTCCGACAAATGGACGACAGCGCACGCCGCATCAATTACCCGCCCATCCCTGACCTTTATTTTGAGATCTCTGGATTCACCAGTCGATGCAGCAACGAAGTCCAGAACCTCCTGGCGATACATTGGGTCAGGGTATGCTTCAACAAATATATCCACATTTTGATCCTGTAATTCTTCTAGCGTCCATCCTATTGTTCGCTCCCATTCTGGATTGACGAGCTTGACGACGCCGTCGTCGCCGACGAAGCCTATCATCACTGGAATATTGTCAAATATCTTCTCAAATACCTCCTTCTCCTTTTTTTGTTCCTCTTCGGCGATCCTGCGCTGAGTGATGTCCTGTGCAGTCCCGAAGAGACGAATGACATTGCCTGCCCCGTCTTGGTCCGCGTATCCCACCTCGCGGATGACCTTGACCTCGTCGTTTGTAGTGATGATGCGGTATTCGATATCGAATGGAGATCCATCGATTCTTGTTTGAGCGTTAGTCTCGATAACTCGTTGTTGATCATCGGGATGGATCCAGCTCACAAATGATTCATAGCCGCAATCAAAGTTCTCCTGTCCCACCTCAAAAATCCGATAGAGCTCTTCCGACCAGATCACTTTGTTTGTGCGCGTATCAAGGACCCAATTACCGATTTTTGCTATCCGTTGGGCTTCGGCGAAGTCGGCCGCACGCTTTCGCAGCTCCTGCTCAACGCGCCTCCGTAGATCTATTTCGTTTGTCAACTCTTCATTGGCCGAAACTAGTTTGTCGGTTCGCTCGATAATGCGCTGTTCGAGTTCCTGGTTTAGCTTTCTTATTTCCTCCTTAGCCTGCAGTAGTTCTGGGGTTTCAAGAACCTCCCAATTCCCGTGGCGTCTCGCTAACGTAAACTGGTGATTCCGCGCAACGTCCATCACGAAATCAGCCCTACTCCGTTCAAGAGGATAGGTGCATGCAGCGATGATACGTTTCCGGATGAATAAGTGATTGACCTCTTCTTCGAAGTCGCAAAGCACATTCGCGTCTTGTATCCAAGCAGGGCTTCCATTGACTCTCATTCCCACAAAACCGCTGGCCAATGCTTTATCCAGCCTCATGCTGAACTTATTGGCAACTCTGGGAACATCGAAAACGCCTTCGCAGAGAAACCATTCATCATGGGGAACGAATTCTATGCTTCCCTGAGCTAAATAGCGGTCAAAGTGGGGAACGGCTTGTAGCAAAGCCTCTTCGGCTTCTTCAGTTGCAATTAGCTCGGAGTCGGAAATGATCCAAAGGCAGAACTCTTTGTTTTCCAAGCCGGCTTTAAAGTATGGAACTAAAATGTCGAGCAGATCCTGTTTCGTCTCGTAGAAGTAGCAGAAGTGTGTGCCCCAGGGTACGTCCCCTACGACACTAATGCCAGTTTTTCTCAAATCCAGAGCGGGCTTGCTCTTCATTTGCATTCCTTCTCAATTGTTTGCGACGTTCGCACGCAATCGAGGGATCAGTAGGCGACGTAAGGATGTCCCCAGGATTGAGGACGATTAGGATATTGTACGCGTCTCTTACGACTTGTTCCCTTTACGAGTTGATTGTACGACACCAGCTTGGTCAGTCAAGGGTGCCCAGGCCGAGGCCATTACCTTCCCATTCCGACATGATCACTTCAAACTTCAAGGTAAATGAATTGGCATTTGCCTCTTGTGTGGTTCGATTCGTTCAATGACAATCAAAACAAGAAGTGCTCAACATCAATGGACACACCACTGACATTGGCAAGTTCTGCATAGTCTGTAAGAGCCTGTCGATTTGTTGTAAAACCTGCTGTAATCTTCCTTGCGCTGTGATGCGTTGTACTCGCTTGCATTCTGCTCAAACGACTGTTTGCCGCGGAAAATGCTGGTTTATGCTTGGAAGGCGTTGTATGCCACGACGAATTCAGGATTCATAACCCCAAGGTCGGCGGTTCGACTGGGAGCACCAATCCAAGGTATCTGGAGTTCAATTTGATCGGTGATTGATTGAAAAACGCGATATAGCTGTCTCCAGCTGGTTCGACTCGCGCGCCGACAACATCACAGAATTCAAATGATTACGGGCAGCAAGTGATAATCACTTACTGCCCGTTTTCGTATCTCTAAAACTTGGCATCCCCTGCGAGGCGGAAGCTAGTTGGTACTGGTGCTCGGTTCTCCGATGTTGCTAACGTGGTTTTGGAGGAGCTCCCAATTACTTCCACGTTTCACCCACACATGCGTGCTGCGGTAGGTCGGCTTCCCGTTGACGGTACCGCGGTGCGACATGATCGCAAGTTTGCCACCGTTGAAGAAGTGGACCACGTACTCATCGGCGACGTCGGTGTCAGTGGTGGCCTTGAGCGCCGCGACGTACTGCGCTTTGTTTTCGAGTTGACCGAATGGCGTCGTGCCCGTGTAGTCTTCAGCTACGATGCGACTGATAGTTTTCTGGTCGTCGGCATTGAGCCGCAACTCAGCAGCCGTCCACTGTTTGTCTAACGCTATCAACATCTGTTCATCAGTCATTTTAGTCTTTGTTTGTGCGGAAGCGATTGCTGATGCCATTGCCACGACAAACGCGAGCATTAGCATAACTGTCAATTTTTTCATCAGTTCAAGTCCTTTCGATGTGCGGGGGAGGCTCGACAGAGTCGAGGGCGTTGTTTTTCGCGCACCTTGAGCTTTCCGTTAGTGCGCAATTTGCGGCGAACTGCTTTTATGCGGTTTTGGCAGCGGCGAGTTTCTGAAACGTGGAAGTGACAACCTCGGCTAATCCCACCCTGGGCGTACCTTCAACCATTTCAGCGAGGGTCTTCAGCACTTCTGGATATCCACTTACATTGTAGGCTTCCGCCTCTTCTTTCGTGTCCCAGAAGCTGATCGCAATAGCTTCCGAACGATCTGGGGCGACAAAAGAGATTAGATCGCGAAATCCTTTTTGTTTGCGCAGGAGGGGCAAGACCTTACTATCAATAACATTGGGAAACTCTACCGCGGCGTTCGGCTTTAGTTCCATTATCACATGTCGTGTAAACATTATTAGCTCCTTAGGTTATGGACTGTGGGCTTCAGGTGATCTGGGTGATTCCAGAGGAGCTGAGAAGAGAGTAAGTTGGAACTCGGTTCGGCGGGTACCTTATCACGCTGCCGTGGATATACCTAATCCGCGTGTAAAGAAAGTGTGATAAGAACTTTTCTGAGGTGGGAAAGCTTGATTGGTTCTTTCCAACTATTGGCACCTTCGCATAGCCGCAACCCACCAGTAATGACTATGATATTCGCGCCGTGAAGCGATTTGTCACCATCCTACTACTGGTTTTAATCTCATGTGTGGAATGCCGCGCCGAACAACTTCCTATCCGAACGTATACTACTGCTGACGGTCTGGCGCGTGACAGCATCCACAAGATCGTTTCCGATCCGCTTGGTTATTTGTGGTTCTGTACCGCTGATGGTTTGTCTCGTTTCGATGGTTACGAATTCGTGAATTACAGCGTCGCGCAGGGGCTGCCACATCGAGTAGTTTACGATTTGCTCATCACTAAGAGCGGTGATTATTGGGTCGCAACTGGCGCCGGTCTCGCTCGCTTCAATCCTCGCGCCGCCAATTCCGAATCCAAATTCAAAACATATGTTCCCACACAACGACCTGGGTCGGAATCGATTACCAGCATTTATCAAGACGGTGCCGGAACGATTTGGCTTGGTACGGATAACGGCTTGCACAAGCTGAGTCAATCCGGTGCTGAATGGCAACTGGAGTATGTCAGTCTCGGTGAGAAACAAAATCAACACTTCAACATCACCCGGATGGTTGAAGGCGCAGCAGGAGTTTTGTGGATCGGCGCCGAAGAGGGACTGTTCCGTCGTTTTCGCGATGGAAGAATTGAGCATTTCACCGAAAAGGACGGATTGCCCCATCCGCACGTGCGCGCGCTTTTGAAAGATCCCGATGGGACTATCTGGGTCGGTACGGGCCTTGGACTCTGCCGCCTCGCATCTGACGTGCACGTGGGAGGGTCGATCGTCGCTCGTACTTACACCAAAAATGATGGGTTCCTTGGCGAAGCTGTCTTTGATCTGTTTCGCACCTTGAGCGGTTGGTTGTGGCTCGCCACTCCGAAGGGCCTCGCCGAGTTCTCTCCGGATCCGCTACCAGACGGTAGCTACTTCATAAATTACACTCGCGAGCACGGGCTTAATGACGCGGGTGTCCGGGCGATCGCAGAAGATCACGATGGCAATCTTTGGGTCGGAAGCGAGAGCGGCGGCGCGATGAAAATAACGCGACGCGGTTTCACCTCTTACTCCGAAGCAGACGGGCTCGAACACTCACGAATCGCAGCACTCGGCGAAGATCGCGACGGTGGATTGTTCGTGGTTACTCGTTCGCTGCACATCGATACTTTTCACATTCATCGTTTCAATGGCCGGGGTTTTGAGAATGTTCGAGTGAATCTTCCCGCCAATGTGGCTCCCACCTGGGGTTGGAACCAATTATTTGTTCAGGACGAGTCGAAACAGTGGTGGGTGCCAACCAGCAGCGGGCTTTTCAAGTTCCCACCGGTCCGCTCTCTCGAGGATCTCGCGAGAGTACAACCAATCAAAAAATATACAGCGCAAAATGGTCTCGGCGGTAACGAACCGTTTCGTCTCTTCGAAGACTCGCGAGGTGATATCTGGATTAGCATCATTAGCACGCCTTCGGATGCACACCTAAACCGATGGGAACGAGCTACGAGCAAGTTCTATGCGTATTCGCGCGACGAAAACATACGGTCCGACAGCGCCGCGACCGCATTCGCGGAGGATCAGCAAGGTAACGTGTGGATTGGGTTTTACTGGGGCGGCCTCGCGCGTTATCGCGATGCGCACTTCGAGTTGTTCAGCAAAGCAGACGGTGTGCCCGCCGGCATGATTCGCGCGCTGCATCGCGATCATCTGGGACGAATATGGATCGCAAGCGCCGAGGGTGGCTTAGCACGCATCGACGATCCGGCGGCGGAGCGGCCAGGCTTTGTACATTACACAGTCAAAGAAGGACTTTCCACGGATCAGATTACCTGCATTACGGAAGATCAGTGGGGCCGAATTTATGTCGGCACTGGCGTCGGTCTCGATCGTCTCGATCCGCAAACCGGTCGCGTCAAACGCTACACAATCGCCGACGGCTTGCCGAACAGTTTTGTAAACGTAGCCTTCCGCACTCGTGATAACGTGCTTTGGTTTGGCACTCTGCAAGGTTTATCGAAACTCGTGCCGACGCTCGAGGAACCATCTGAAGCGCCGGCGATCTTGATTCAACGAGTGCGGGTGGCGGGCAGAGATCTGAGCATTCCTGATCTGGGCATTACACGACTCGATGGTCTCAACCTGGGAGCAAGTAATAATCACCTGGAAATTAAATTCGTCAGCTCAGGATTTCGTTCCGGTGACGTACTTCAGTATCAATTCATGCTCGAAGGCGCAGATCATGAATGGAGCCTGCCGACGAATCAACGCATCGTGAATTATGCGAACTTGAGGCCGGGCAGTTATCACTTTCTGGTAAGGGCGGTGAACGCGGACGGCGTCGTCAGCAAGGATCCGGCCTCCATCGCATTCACGATTGTGCCGCCCGTTTGGCAGCGCTGGTGGTTCATCGCTTTGATCGCTTTGTCTCTTGTCGCTGCAACTCACCTCGTCTATCGCTATCACACGCGCCGGCTGATCGAACTCGAACGAGTCCGGACACGCATTGCGACTGATTTGCACGACGACATCGGCGCGAGTTTGTCCAAGATCGCGATTCTCAG
>JBKPQV010000724.1:0-6605 GCA_046734235.1 Acidobacteriota bacterium | reverse complement strand
CAGTTGCAGGATCGATTGATCACCAGCTATGGGCTGGATGGACGCCAGACAAGTGAACTGCAGCACCTGGCTGTTGAGAACGGGCAGTTCCTGACACCACGGAGTGTGAGTTGGAATGTTGAGTTTGACCGAGAGTGGTTGAAGAACCTCCTGGTCCGCGTCGCTTACCAACAACGCCAGGGAACGCGCGAGTTCATCCTGGACCCGCTGGCGTCGGAAACTACTGGCAACATGTTATTGCTAAGCAATGGCGGTAGATCGCGCTACAGGGAATTTCAGGTCACCACGCGCTACACGTTTCGTGGGCACGATGAGTTGAATGCGTCTTACGTACGGTCCAGGGCCATGGGCGATTTAAACGATTTCAACTCGTACTATGCCAACTTCGAGAACCCGATCATTCGCCGGAACGAACGATCCTTCTTGCCGTTTGACGTTCCAAACCGTTTCGTGTTCTGGGGCAACTTCACCGTGAAGTATGGAATCACCGTCGCGCCGGTGCTCGACTTTCGCAACGGCTTTCCGCTTTCAGTAATCGACGAGGATCGCAATTATGTTGGGCCGCGCAATCGTGCAGGTCGTTTTCCAAATTTCGCTTCGCTCGATCTGCAAGTTCTAAAGAGTGTCTCAGCGCCTGGCCGATTCAGCGAGAAGTATCGATTCAGCGTGGGAGTCAAAGTATTTAATCTGACTAATCACTTCAATCCCCGTGACTTCCAGGGAAACCTCGCGAGTGACGCGTTCGGCGGGTTTTACAACGGCGTCGGGCGCAAGTTAGGAATGAAGTTTGTCGTTGAGAAAAAGTAGCAGCGTGAACAACGCTGGTTCTGTTTGGCGAGGTGATAGGTATATCGGAGGTAATTATGTGCAGACTCAAGCGAATTCTACGACCATATAACGTGCTTTGGCTGGTACTGATCGCTGGATCTCTTCTTCCTGTGTCCGCACAATCACAACAATTAGAGTCGCTGACTGCAACGGCGAAGGGACACGGCATGATGAGTTCGGCAGTCGACAAAATAGAAATTACTTCAGCGCTCGTGGTCCTAAGGAAAGACGGCACACTGTTAATGACAGTTGCTGCCGATCTGCAACTACAAGCAGAGGGAACATGGAAGACCAGTGCCTCGTCGCCCGGCGAGATTCTTCTGAAGATTACTGGTGGTGTCCTTAAAGGAGAAATGACCGGGTCTGGGAAGCTCTTGCTGACCAGTGACGGCAAATCGTTCAGACAACTTACGGCCAACATAAAGACGGTAGGTGGCACCCAGATTACGGTCACATTTGAATCCGACGATTCGGAACCGCTTGAGAAGGATATGAGATGACACAGTTACGAAAGTTAACGAAAGCGATTGCGCGTACCTTCAAGCGGCTTGTGCCATGCCGCCATTTGCATATGGGCCGACCCTTTACTGTAAACGACGAACCTTACCGCCTCTGTCTGCAGTGTGGAGCCCGCCGGCGCTTTGACAAATATTTTTGGAGCAAGCTGTACGCGGAACTTATGTAACGCCGAGCGCTACAAGCCAAAGAGATCGTGCGACTGTCGGGATGCAGCGGCGGCACCTCGAAATCCTCAGCTCCGCAAGGCAAAGGTAAGTCTGCGCAAGCTGCTTTCGGCTCGCTCGCACGCGCTCCAGACCTGATGCATTTGGCAAAGGAAGATCAGATGAAAACAGTAAAGGCAGCACGCCTTCACAATTATGACTGCGCGAAAGCGGTGCGCGTTGAAGATGCGACAGTTCCTGAACCGGGGTCTGGCGGACTCGCTCTACTCATACAGTGTTCTTAGCTCTTTGCATAACGCAATATCTGAGAGTTCATTAGTGGATTCCACAAACTGATTCACTGAGCCGACTGCAAATTTTATCCCTTTGTCATCGTGTCCAATAGCTTCTCGAGTGGCTTCTTGAGCAAGTGTTTCCCAGATTGCCAATCCAAAGCGCAAACCACTTATTACTAAGTACGGCCGTCCACAATAATTTGACACCTTTTGATCTAGAGGCTTGGTGATGTGAAGCTCGTTATGAAGCCGTGCGACTATCTCATAAGCGTGGGATAGATGCTTCTCTCTTTCTCGCCACGACGGCGCCAGCAGCGCTGCACTAAAAACCGGATTCAATTCTTGAGCGCACTTCAATTCAGAAAAGGCTCTTCCAAACCACTTGCTATACGGAGCATATTTTCTTTCCATCAGAAAACAAAGCTTCATAAGGTTTTTGATCTGGCGGGCGGCTATGATCATCGATCCTAATTCATCCCCGATATCGCCACATCTGCCGACAAATTCTTCATCCTCTGCTATTTTCTTCCATTGACAAGAAAGCTGATAGAGCCAGATGAGTCTCGGATAATAGCTAAATTTTTGGCGCACTACGTCGAGTCCTAAATCATCGTGGAACACCTTCCCGCCGGTCACCGCAAGCAGTTTATGCTCTGAGAACGTCAGCCACTCTGCTTTCGTAATCTCGCCGTTGGGATTAGCCCCAAGATACCACCCGAAAAAGGATTCGACGGTCTCAAATTGAATCATGTGATGTACTGGACCGACTTCGACTCTCTTCATCACAAGTTGATCACCTTGAGCAGATGCGCCGAAATTTGTAGGGTAGCCGCGAAACTCCAAAGGCAAATTTTGACTGAAAGAAGCGCTTATGGTCGACTTATACTTTTCATAGTCTGGTGTTGATAGAAACAACTGGAAGCGCGGCCCCCAGTTATGATCCATAGATGCAACGTTGTCGTAGCCTAAAACTTCGGAGCTCCAGCCAATGAGGGCAGCCGAATACAGGATTTCTGGGAAGTGAGACTCAAGTATTGGCCTTGCAGCCTCAACGTAAAACAACTCGCTGAGAGTCAATCCATTCATAAAGTCTAATATGAAGCCCGTCCCTCAGAAGACGCCCACGTCGGGCGGACCAAGGCAAAAACAAGAGCTATGGCGACCAAGGAAGTGAGTTGGTTTACTTACATCTGCTTCGATAGATCCATTTAACCAGACCGAGACTCATATTTTAGGATCGGAGGCCGATTCCAAAACTCAGGGTGCCAGGTAAGTTTCCCACAAATGCCTCATTTTTTCTCCAAGAATCCATTGAGCAGCAGAGCCTTAGACCACAAAAGTTGTTGGAATGCTTGGGAGCACGCGGTTAGACATCCTTGTCATAAAATGTAAGAGCAGAACCTTTAATTCCAATCAGCGCGTAGGTCGTTAATGAAGCGATCACGATCGCGACGACATTGACCACCAGTCCCCAGAATGGTCGCGATAGTGGGGAAGCTTCCAAAGGAAAGCCGAGGATAAGACACAAGCCCAGCCATGTTGGGACAATGGCCACTTGAGCGGTTGCGGCCAAGCCGATCATTTCTCGACGTCCCACATCGTCTGCAGTTGCCAGCCCTGCTGCAGCGCCCACCGCAATTGAAACGAGCAGTCCTGTTAGTAATGAATTGAATTCCGAATAACGTACAGGTGGACTCGTCATTAGTCCTACGATCACTCCTGCTCCAGCCAGCAGCAACAGAGCGACAACGAGAGCAACGACGCCCTTTATGGCGAGCCGCCATTGTTGAGTCCATATACCAAACCCAATACTCAACATTAGTGGAAGTAAAGGAATGAACAACAATCCGGCAATCATGAAGAGCAGTTTGAAATCGGCTAATCCGTACGCCAGTAGTAGGCCGCCGATGAGAATGCGTCCTACGAATCCATAAGTCACTTGCGAAAACTGCCAAAGCTCCTCAAACACATCGATGGTCGGTTCCACCAGGGGAACAGTCAGATCACTCAGGGGTTCGCGGGAAATAAGCGCGCGTGGTTGGCGAACCGCCACGGAATATTCGGCTCGTGAGAAGAATGGTTGGCTTGTTAGGCGATCCAGAAAAGTTTTCGCAATTGGCGTGCTGACGTCGAGCTCGAGACAGTCTTTCACAGACGCGGCACCACTCGCTTCGAGAACCCGCCTTTCGCTGACCGCTACCCGCGCGATTCCAGAGCTGAAAGCAATTTCGGCAATCTTCTGTGCAGTGCCCGCTGGTGCGGTGATGGTGATTTGTCTCATGTCTGATAACGCCTAATTGACGTATTAGCTTCGTACAGAGGTGAATCCAAACTGAATAATTCTTGTTCATGAATCCACCCGCAACGAAGCAACTTAGGAGTCCGCAACCAAGGTGCCAACGTGTCTGACCAGACTGAATTCCTTGGAGGAGATTATCCTCTCATGGGATCCGCGCTTGAAGACTCGACCCCTGGCGCGGTGAACACAAGTCAGTCGGGCGGCACTTTATTTGCTCATGGTCGCAATACAAGAGGATGGCAATGAAAGGTAATCCTGAAGCGGGAAAAATTGGTTACATCATCTTGTGGTTCTTATTAGTACCGGTATCTGCGTTATTGCTCTTCTACAAACAAGGGGATTTTGAAATGCGAAGGAAAGAGTAGAGAACAGCATCCGGTACCACGGGCATGATTGCAGCGAATAAAGGAAAATCCGAGTCTTCCTCAATCCATATTGCCGCGCGGTTGCAAGAGATCGCGGTACTTCTCAAACTTAAAGGCGGAAGGTATTTTCAAGCGCGTGCTTACGAGTCTGCAGCGCGTGTGGTCGCTGAATTAGGTGATTCGATTAACTCCCTTATAAGAGAAGACCGACTGCGCTCAATTGCTGGTATCGGCGAAGCTATCGCTCGACAAATAGAAGATCTTCATCAGACGGGAAGCTCCCGGCTGCTGGAAAGACTGCGGTCTGAACTTCCGCGCGGCGCGATGGAACTGGCAACTGTTCCCGGCCTCAGTCTAAAGAAGATTCAGCAACTTCAGGACGCTCTCGGAATCAGCAGCATTGCTGAGCTAAAGGCGGCAGCGGAGCAGGGTAAGATCAGTACGGTCAAGGGATTTGGATTAAAGACCGAAAAGAAACTGCTGGAAGCAATCGGGCAGGAGCGAAAGCAGCGCAACGAGTTACACATTCACAAAGCGCTGCGACTTGCCGAAGAAATAGTAACTTACCTGCGCTTCTCAAAAAGTGTTAAGAAAGTAGAAATCGCAGGCGCATTGCGGCGCTGGCGTGAAACAACACCGGATCTCACCATTGTGGTGAGTACTTCCAATCCAGGCGAAGTGCTTGATCATTTCGCGGCCTTTCCAATGTTGATTCGAGTTATGCAAGGCAATAGCGAATCGTTGGTTGCAGTTTTGAACACTGGAATTAAGGTGACGTTACTCGCAGCGCGACCTACTAATTTTGGCTTGGCCCTGCTTCAGAGGACGGGGTCGCCAAGCCATGTCGATCGTCTCAATCAGATAGCCGAGGAAAAGAGTTTAATGCTCGGACCAAAGTCCTCCATCACGGTCCGCAGAAACGGCACTAAGCGTCGAAAAGAACCTTCGTTAACTAGAGAGGAAGATATCTACGCAGAATTGGGCATGCAGTACATTCCGCCGGAGTTGCGCGAAGATACCGGCGAAATCGAGGCGGCCATTGCGCATGACTTGCCTGAAGACTTGATTGAGCTTGGCGAGATTCGGGGAATGGTCCATTGCCATACCAACTATTCTGACGGTAAACATACGGTTGAAGAGATGGCCCGGGGAGCTGACGCTCTCGGCATGGAATATCTAACCATTACCGATCATTCACCTACGGCATTTTACGCGGGTGGTCTAAAAGAAGAGCAGCTTTACCGCCAATGGGATGAAATTGATTATGTCCAGGAGAGGGTCAAGGTAAAGTTATTGAGAGGAACCGAGTCAGACATTCTGGCCAGTGGATCTCTCGATTATCCTGATCGAATCCTGGACCAGCTTGATGTAATCATTGCGAGTATTCATTCACGTTATCGCATGGACGAAAGTCAAATGACCGAACGGATCACAACTGCCATGCGTCAACCATGGTTCAAAATCTGGGGACATGCACTGGGCCGCCTGATTCAACATAGACCACCATTCAATTGCCGGATGGAAGAGATACTTGATGTGATCGCGGAATCGTCGGCGGCCATTGAGATAAACGGTGATCCCTACCGCTTGGATATGCCACCTGAATGGATCCGTGAAGCGCGGAAACGTGGAATCAAGTTCGTAATTTCAACTGATGCACATTCTGTTAATGGCATGAAGAATTTGAAATTTGGAGTAGGAATTGCACGAAGAGGCTGGGTGAGGCGGGACGAAGTCCTCAATACACTTGAAACCAACCTGTTTAGGAATGCAGTTGCTCCTATGAACAACTTCGCTGTAGCGTTATCGGAATAGCTTGACTACTACCATCTGAATTGGCTAAAACCCCAAAGTATTCCTCCAATTTCTTTCTTAGCGCCCCCTGAATTAGGAATCCCATTGGAACGAGTGAGCAGAAGAACCAGCAACTGAATCAAAGGTCTATCTGCCCGATTTTCAACTTCGAGAGGTAAGAATCATGCAACCGACTTCAGGGACTACTCTTTCGATTTGGGCTGCAACTGCTGACACGCCTTCAGAATCGCGGCTGCAGAAAAATGTCGAAGCAGATGTCTGCATCATTGGCGCAGGCATTGCGGGATTGACGACTGCATTTTTGCTTGCGAAAGAGGGTAAGGACGTCGTCGTACTGGAT
>JBKPQV010000723.1:0-7294 GCA_046734235.1 Acidobacteriota bacterium | reverse complement strand
GGAACCACGGTGACTCGAAGTCCAAACAATCGAGCATCTAGCGAATAGCCTCCAGGCCCGAGAAGTAGCAGTGCGGCTGAATTAAGAATCGCGAACAAACTAATAACCCATGCAGTGTTGAGCCCAAACATCACGTTCAGCAACCCTGCAAGGCAAGCAATAATTGAGAGAAAGGGCGTTAAGAACCCGATACTCAAACAAACTGAAATCAAAGCGACCATTACTGATCCCAACCTGAATATCGCCGATGACGAGCTACCTAAGCGGATTGCGTTAAGAAGAAATACTCCCGCAACTGAGAGCCGTAAAAGCAAGAGCCCGATGCCTGGTAAACCCTGAGGAAACATTGAGAAGAGTCGCTGCATGAAACTCAGGGTATTGTTTTTTTCTGCAGCTTTGAACCCAAGATAAAGCTATTATTTTGTTACCCTTTAGGGTGATTCAAACCGTGGCGCAATGGGTAGTTTCTACGAGACAAGCCTACAAGCAAAATCCCACCAACGGCAGTTGGTGGATGGTTCAAGTCCTTTCTAAAAGAGCTGCTATTTGACTAACAACAAAATCCCACCAACGGCAGTTGGTGGATGGGTTCAAGTCCACACTATTTATTCAAACTCTTTGAAGTCGAACTTCGGAATGAATAGTTCGGATTTGAAGTATCCACCAACTGCCGTTGGTGGGATTATGAAATCGGACCTCTTGGATTCTGTAGAACGGACTTGAACCATCCACCCACTCCCGTGGGTGGGATTAAGAATAATTTCTCGACCGTCGCAAAGGAGTGGTGTGTCGTAATTTTTCGCTTTTTGTCAAAGCACCAGAATTAGAACTCAACTCTGAGTGCAAATTGGATGGAGCGTGGGCCACCGACCTGGTACAAAGGGCTCAAGCCTCCGTTGGACCCACCTGATCCCAGGCTATTTGCCAACGTTTGAGTCGAACGACCAAACAAGGCATTGGTGAGAAGATTTACGGGATTGCCAAAATTTGGGTGGTTAAAGATGTTGAAGAATTCGGCGCGAAAACGAATTTGCAATCTCTCGGCCAACTGAAATTGCCTCTGCACGCCAACGTCTACCTGCCAAGCGCCAAATCCCCGAAGTACGTTGCGGCCAAAATTTCCTTGAGTGCCCGAGGGGGTTGAGGAAAAAGCCGCCCTATTCAAAATTTTCCCCCCTGGAAATTTCGAATCGAAAATCTCCAATGGCACACCTGGGTTCACATTTGGACGTGGTGTGAGCAATGTCCCGGCGCCTAAGAAAGTAGCCCCCAAGACATTTACAGGAGATGCGGATCGCGCAAACGCAAAACCATTCAACGTCCAATCACTCAGGAGTGCGTTGAGCATTTTTTGTTTTGTAGGTGATGGCAGGTCGTAAGTTAGAGCTCCACTGAACGAATGACGAATATCGAAATCGGAGTTTCCGCGGTCGAACTCAGGGTTAGCGACTTGAGCCGGAGTATTTGAGTTCGTGGCGACGGCATCGGTGGAAGCCGTATCGATCGAGTGACTCCACGAATAAGAAACCAAAGTCTGCAAGCCACGCGACAAGCGTTGCTGCAACTTCACTTGTAATGCGTGGTAATCAGATGTCGCTGAGTTAGTAGTCAAGGAAATACTCTGGAATGAAGGGTTGGGACTGAGCACGTTGGTTATGCGCAGCAAGTCGCGACCTGCAGCACCGATGTAGGTTGCAGACAATGTTTGCCGATTTCCAATTGATTGCTCAATCGCGGCATTCCATTGATAACTTCGAGGAAGTTTTAAGTGAGGGTCAGCAAGAAGGATGCTGTCAACAGGTCTATTAACGACTAAGGCTGGTGCCCTTGCGTTCTGGGTGTTTAAGGGGAATTGCCCAGGCGCAAAGTTATTACTATTGCTATATGGAAAGAAACTTGAAACTCCGCCCAAAGAACCTTGTCCGAGATCGTAAAAGACGCCAAAGCCGGTCCGGAATACTGCTTCCCAGTTTCGCAGGCCAGAAAGTTGATAAGCCAGGCCGATTCTTGGCGCCACATTTCCATAGGTTGTTTCGTAGAGCGGCGTACCACGTGGAGCCAATGCGATTGTTGCTGGATCATTCACTTGAGTTACGCTGAAGGGATCATTATTGGCGTCCTTCCCCTTTAGAGGTGGGTTGATATCCCAACGCAAACCGTAAGTAAGGGTGAGTCTCGGTGTAACCTTCCAAGTGTCCTGCCCATAGAAAGAAAGATTGTGCGTTAGTAATGAGTTCGATTGAAAACTTGTAGCTTGGACAAAGTTTGCGGTTCCGGAAAGTACGCCCCCGGTGTTAGCAGACATTCCCGAGAACTGAACAAATTGCCGGTAACTGAACGGACTGCTAAAAGGCGCAAGCCAACGGTAATCGACGCCAAACTTTAGTTGATGAGCGCTCTTGGTGAGAGAAAGACTATCAATAACATTGATCTGACGTTGCTCATTTGTTCCCTGTTTGCCTTGAACGTACTCTCCTGCTCCGGCAATGATGAGAATAAACATGCTATTTGTCTCATCAAATCCTTCGGGATAAAAGAGTGACTCAGGCAGTGGTACAGCCCCACCAAAATCGTCTGCGAGAAATTTAATCGCAATTCGGTTATTGCTGTAGTTCAAGCGCACTTCATTGCTGATCCTTGGACTAATCAGTTGGCTCAAACCAATGGTACCGGTATGAACTGTTGAGGACAGTGAATTCGTTGAGCTTAGGACTCGGCCAGAATTGAAGAATGGACCTCGCTGGTCCAAACTGGAAGGCGAGTAATTATACCGGCCAAATAAATTGTATTTAGAGTTGATCACATGGTCCACACGAACACTGTAACCGTCCAACGAAGATGGGTTGGAAAAGCTAGCGTTGAACTGGGCCAGCCCTGTACCTAGCGAGGAACCATTGGCCAGGGGGTACGTGGCAACGTAGGGTTTTAAGGCGACAGGAGTCAGCTGTCTTGACTGATTGTCAGGAACGGCGGTTTGCATACTCGATGGTTGGCGCAAACGCTGTCCTTCGTATGAAAAGAAGAAAAACGTGTGGTCCTTTCGAATAGGACCACCAATCACACCGCCAAAATCATTGAGACGTGTTTCGGGTTTTGGTAGGCCGCCAAAGTTCACGAACCAGTCACGTGCATCCAGAACGCTATTCCGGAAGTATTCGAATAATGTCCCGTGGAAGGCATTTGTCCCAGACCGCGTCACAATCGAGACTTGTCCACCTGGCGTGCGTCCAAACTCGGGAGCGAACGAAGATGTCTGAAGACGAAACTCTTGCATCGCGTCCACTGATACCAAACTGCTGGTACCACCAGACGCACTGAGCGCCGGCAGCGCGCCTGAAGCACCTTGCATCATCGCAATGAAGCCCGTTACTCCAAAGTTCGCGCTTACTCCATCCACGGTAAAATAGTTGGCATCCGTACGCTGTCCATTTACGCTGAACTGCCCCTGATCGAATGTATTTGTAGCAGCGACAACAACTCCAGGGGTCAAGGAGATGAGCGTCTGAAAAGTGCGACCGTTGAGAGGAAGCCGATCAACAAACGTTCTGTCAACTACCGTGCTCACCGTTCCGGTTTCGGTATTGATAGCTAGAGTTCCCGAGTCCACTGTAACCGTTTCAGAAACATCTCCAATTGTCATTTGGAGGTCAATCCGAAGTGCATCCTGAACCTGTACGATTACGCTGGGTTTTATCAGTTTCTTGAAGCCGGCTTTTTCAATCTCGATTCGATAAGAGCCTGGAGGCAGGTTGGCTAGATGGTATTCACCTGACCCATTCGTAGTTGTTTGAAACGACACATTAGTCGCAGCGTTAATGGCGGCAACCTTCGCATCAGTAATTAAGGCGTTGGTGGGATCTGAAACTCGACCACTAATGTACGCATTTGTAGATTGGGCGAGAAGAAACGAACTCAGTGAGACAACAAGGAGGAAAGCGCATGGGAGTCGGTGCATATTCCACGGGGCCTCACTAATTAGCACAAGGGGAACGGTCAGACTACTCTCAAATAAGGGAGTAATCAATAACCTTTTAGGTGTGGTTTGACCTACCCAATTAGTGTGATGCTTAATTACAACTTAATCGCTAAAGTAAACGAACTGACAATTTGTTGTCCCCTGCAGTTGGACTGCAATCGCGCAGGGATAGGTTCTTCCCCATGATGATCCCGCGCTCCAGACGGATTATCCTTTTCTGTAGCGTGCTGGCTTTTGTTCTGCTGGCCTGCCGGACGGAGGTCTTTGCACTCAATCCGTCCGTCGACGTCAGCCAGTACTCACACACCTCCTGGAAAATCCGCGATGGGTTTGTTAAGGGCGAGCTAATCTCGATTGCTCAAACTCCTGACGGTTATCTTTGGTTGGGGACCGACTTTGGGTTGGTTCGTTTCGATGGCGTTAGAACGGTTAACTGGCAACCAACCGCGGGTCAGTCACTTCCTTCGGAGGCGATTTTTTGTCTGTTGGTTGGTAGTGATGGAACATTTTGGATCGGTACAAGCAAAGGACTCGCAAGTTGGAAAGACGGCCGGCTAACAAACTACCCACAACTGGATGGCAAATACATCTTTAAGATTATTGAGGATCACGAGCGAACCATATGGGTCGGTGCAGTTGGAATACCCTCCGGCAAACTTTGCTCAATTCAAAGTAGCAATATCCAGTGCTTCGGAGATGACAGTAGTCTCGGCCGCGGCGCCTTTAATCTGTTTGAGGATACTAAAGGGAATCTTTGGGTCGGGGTTGAGCGGGGGCTATGGCACTGGAAACCAGGACCGCCCAAACACTCCCCTTTAACGGAAGGACACGGCTTTCCATCACTTCTCGCGGAAACTGAAGATGGCACTTTACTGGTCGGCACTCATCTGGGAATCCATCGGCTCGTAAATGAACAACTCGAGCCTTATTCAGTACAAGGCGTCACCGAACGATTTAGATCTCAAAATCTGCTTCGCGACCGAGATGGCTCCGTTTGGTTCGGCACTTCTGATCGGGGCATCGTGCATGTGCACGATGGCAGAACAGATCTGTTCGGAACATCCGAAGGTCTTAGCGGGTCAAACGTTAACAAAATCTTTGAGGATCATGAAGGAAACATCTGGATAGTCACGAACAATGGACTAGATCGGTTCCGTGAAACTGCCGTTCCGCTCCTCGATGTCAGGCAAGGCGTCTCGAATGACCTCGTTAGTGCAATCCTGGCAGCAAATGATGGGACGTTGTGGATTAGCACTTTTAGGGGGTTGAACAAATTCAAAGATGGAAAAGTCACTTTGTTCGGAGCTTCCTATGGCAATCGGGACGGCAAAGTGAACGGCCAGAACTCGCAATCGCTTTTCCAGGACAGCCGTGGTCGAATTTGGATCACCACGGCGCAGGAATTCGGATATGTCGAGAATGACCGGTTGAGATCGATCGGACAACTTGAGGGCAACTCTCTTGCGATCGATGAGGACAACGCTAAGAACATATGGATCGTCAATGAACAGGTTGGCATTCTACGTGTAGCCCCCGACAATAAGATTCAACGTTTTAATTGGGCTGACGTGGGACATAAGGACCACGTCAGTACTCTGATTGCCGATCCGGTGCGTGGCGGAGTCTGGCTTGGTTTCTTCCTGGGAGGCGTTGAATATTTTAGCGATGGAAAAATCCAAAATTCTTACAGAGTAAGCGACGGGTTAACACAAGGACGGGTTAGCCATCTGAGGTTCGATCGAGAAGGAAACCTTTGGGTTGCGACCGAGGGCGGCCTCAGCCTTGTAAAAAACAATCGCATTCTAACGCTCAACAGTAAGAATGGATTGCCTTGTGATACGGTTCACTGGTCCATCGAAGATGACAATGGTTCCCTTTGGGTTTATACATCATGCGGTCTGATACAAATTAGTAAAGGTGAATTCGACGCCTGGGCCAACGCATCGGAGCAAAGCAAAGAAGAAAAGCGGACGATCAAGTTCAAAATTCTCGATAGTGCCGACGGAGTCAGAATACTCTCCGGCACAAGCCACTACAGTCCTCAGGTAGCCAAAACAAAAGATGGAAAACTTTGGTTCTTACCAATGGATGGTGTCAGCATAGTCGATCCACGCCGGCTAGCCTTCAATAGTGTTCCTCCACCAATACACGTTGAACAGATTACTGCAGATCATCAGACTTATGCTGCCACACTTGGTTCGAATGTCACCGTAAACCTTCCGTCACTAATTCACGATCTGCAAATTGACTATACGGCACTTAGTTTGGTGGCGCCTGAGAAAAATCTTTTTCGCTACAAGTTGGAGGGTCACGACAAAGACTGGCAGGACGTTGGAAATCGGCGCCAGGCTTTTTATAACAACCTTGCACCGGGCAATTATCGTTTTCGGGTAGTGGCTTGTAATAACAGCGGTGTCTGGAACGAGACCGGGGCCTTTTTAGATTTCTCGATTGCACCGGCTTACTACCAAACCGCCTGGTTTCGGTCGGCGCTTGCGTTGCTATTTGCATTGCTCCTCGGAACGATCTATCAGCTTCGGGTGCGACAAGTTGCAGGACAAGTCCGGGGCCGAATGGAAGAGAGGCTTAACGAGCGTGAAAGAATCGCCCGCGAGTTACACGATACGCTGCTCCAGAGCGTCCAGGGATTGATCCTCAAGTTCCATGGCGTCATGAAAAAAATCCCTGCAGAGTTACCGGCGCGTCAGATGATGGAGAAAACTCTTGATCATGCCGACGAGGTCCTGGCTGAGGGTAGAGACCGCGTGCGAAGTTTGCGTGGTTTAACCATACCTATGGGTGGGTTACCGGTTGCTTTTCAGAACGTGGCGGAAGAATCTTTTCCCGGTAGTCAAGCGACCTTCAAAACAGTGGTTGAAGGCAGCGTACTAGAGCTACACCCTCTAGTTCGTGAAGAGGTGTATTGCATTGGACGCGAAGCAATAATAAACGCCTTAACTCATTCCGAGTGCTTTCATGTCGAAGTAGAAATTACATACGATCCCAAACAGTTTCGCTTGCGAGTCCGCGACGATGGTCGTGGCATGGATCCAAAGATCCTTACCGAGGGCGGACGGGAGAATCATTATGGCCTTCAAGGAATGCGAGAACGCGCCCACAAAATCGGCGCAGAACTTAAGCTATGGAGCCGCCCGAAAACGGGAACTGAAATAGAGTTGTTAATTCCAGGTGTGACTGCTTATCAGGCAGCTGTTCCCAAAGGGAAGAGCACGAGGTTACAAAGGGAAACAAGGCTCGAAAGTGAAGAATTATGACTACTATTCGAATTCTTACGGTTGATGATCATCCAATGTTGCG
>JBKPQV010000722.1:0-5757 GCA_046734235.1 Acidobacteriota bacterium | reverse complement strand
ATACGGCGCTTTTCGTCAGCATGAAGTTCTGCCTTGATGTTGAGTGAAGGGTCCATACTCACGGTCGTGACCTTCACAGCGCCACCGTGAGCACGGCGAATCAGACCGCGAGCGTGCAGATCTTTGAGGTCATTCCTGATTGTGACTTCTGATGTTTTGAATCGCTTGCTTAAATCAACGACAGCTACCTGGCCGTGTTTTTCAAGCAACTCCAGAATTTTCGTGCGACGTTCGAGGTTCAGCATTCGTAATTTTGTGGGAAAGAGTTAGCGCAGGAGTCACCTGGCGGGAGTATCGTAGCATTTGAGTCAGAAAAATCGAAAGTAAACGAAAGGGCCTGGGAGTTCGCAGGTACCTCTAAATCGAACCGAATCTCAGATCTCAAATTGGAGATCTCACAGCGAAGGGACTTGATTCCAAAAGTTATGAGATCTCCAATTTGAGATCTGCCGATTCGGGATCGCAAATCATTTTCCTTACAGTTGAAGCATAAACTTAAAAGGCCCTTGCAAAAGTCAAAGCGTGGGATTAGAAAGCCACCAAGCAATACGGAACAGGAGCGAAGCGACTGCCCACCAAAAGACAGGTGTCCAATTCCAGCAGTCGCTTCGCTCCTGTTCTGTATTGCTTGTCGATTCTGCTTCTACTTTTGCAAGAGCCTCTAAATAACCGTCTATTGCTCCTGCAAGATCGCATGATAAGCAGCGCCGATCGCGCCCGCCTTATCTCCTAGTGATGCTGATATCACCGGCACACCGTGACCCATCGGCCGCCATTCAAACCTGTCAAGATAACTTGCCAAAGGTTCAAACAGAGCTGGTCCTGCCTGGGCGATGCCACCGCCTATAATCACGATCTCAGGATCAAATGCGTTAATGAAAGAGGCGACCGCAGCGGCCAGGTGAAAAACTGATCTGAGCCAGATTGCGGTGGCATCTTTGTCACCGGACAAATGTGCTTCAACTAGTTTGCGAGTTGAATTAAACCGTCCCTTCGAACGTTCTAGAATATTGTAGTTGCCGATCATCTCTTCCAGGCTTCCAGGAGTACCGACGATATCCGCATTCCCGTCGGAGTTCACCGAAACATGGCCGAGGTGCCCGGCTCTGCCAATGTGACCTTTAAGCAAACGCCCATCTGCTAAAACTGCACCACCCACTCCAGTTCCAAGCGTTAACAGAATAACGTTGCTGCAACCTTTTGCTGCGCCTTGCCACACCTCACCTAAAAGGGCAGCGTGCGCATCGTTAAGGACGAAGACGGGTTTGCTCGTTTTTAAGAAATCAGTCCAAACGAATCCTTCGAGTCCATTGAGCCGTCCTTGCATGTGCGCAATTGATCGACCATCTTTGGCGGCTAATCCTGGCGAAGCGACTCCGATGTTAAATGGTGCCTGGTCCAGCGATCCCTCAATACTTTTCAGTTGCTCTCTGATCGTTTGCGGCCACGATCCCTCAAGGTCCGCGGTATCCGAAGTTAAGAATTTCAGCACCTTGCCTTCCGGTGAGATGGCAACTGTCTTTATATTTGTTCCACCAAGGTCCACGCCGATTGAGTAGCTCACGGTTGATTCAAACTCCTTTACGCCACTTCGGATCATCTCGACGAAGCAGTTGAAAGCTTATTGACCCGTCTGAGTCGGCTGGTTGAGCTGTGGCCCAGTTTACGGATCGTCGCCTTCGATGAGTTTCGATCTCTGCGCGAATTTTGAACTTGAGTCCGTCACTGTTTTGAGGAAGCACAAACGAGGCTTGCCTGATTTTGCCAGCGTGCGGGTGACCAGCGTCTAGAGAGCCAGCCATCTGGATTTTTCCATCGAGACTCTCAAGGTAGAGTCGCAATATACCGGGAACGCCAGCCACTCCATCGTTTGTCACCGCGACAATTATTTCATCAGTACCAAATCGTTTTCGTTGCCAAATCCAGGAAGGACGTATGCGATATCCAAGGCGTCTTTGCAGAGTATCAAATCCATTCGGATATTTTTCGTAGTAACTCTTCAGATTGTCCGACTCGGTCCAGAGAGACCAATAGTTGGCACCGAGGTCCAGCGAATGCATCATCCATTTTTCAAGTACATTGGTGCCACTTTCATCGACTGGAATGTAAGTTGGATCAACTCGGTACTGGCGGTAGTACCCATCCTCCATGATCGTTGCGAGCCAGGGAGGCCGATTTGCCAGTTCTTCAATCTGAATTGGCTCTTCAATGACTATGCTGTCCGAGCGCAGCCAGCAACCGGAGCGTACACAAAGATCCTGTACCTCAGTGTTTCCAACCTTACTGATGTCGGGTTGAGTATTAACGGCGAGCGGAACATTCTTCCACAGGTCCAACTGCAATTGAGTGATGTCTAGAAAGGTCTTACTCCCGGTCATGTAGTCTGGAAAAGGATTCGGAAGATTGCTGGTATGACCTTCGCCCCAGAATCCATACATCATCAGGTCAACAAACTCCATAATCGGATTGTTGTCGAACTCATGCACAAGCAACTCGTTCAGCTCTTTGAAGGCGGAACGAAATCTGGGGTGATCATATCTCGGCTCAACAAAGTCATCTTTTGCGCCGTAGGTTTTGCCTATCTTGACCAGGGGAATTTGTTTTTGCAGGAAATCTGGCAGCGCAAGTTGGCGAGGTTGGAATTCCGTATTTGACATCTGAATGCGAAAAGCTACTCGCAAGTTGTGTCGTTTAGCGGCGTCGAAAGTTAACTTGAATATCGGACTAAGATTGAGTTTGCCGGGCGATGTCTGGACATCACGCCAGTCACAACGGATGTACAAGACGTCAACGAAGGGAAGAGAAGCCAACTTCTCAACATGCTGCTCGAGCGACTCTTTGCCAGCGCGAGCTGCTAAAGATGGTCCTCCTTCTTCCCGTGTATACCCAATCAAACCGGTCCCGTAGTTTTTAACGGGCTTAGCAGACTGCGATGTCACTAGTACTGTGTACCAACCTTCATCCTGTTCAATGCCAAACGGACCCTGGTTCAAGCGATCGCTGGCCGTTGGTCCTGCTCCAAAATCATAGTTAGACCAGTTATGCGCAGGCACTTGCTGTGCTGTCGCTCCACGCAGACCAGCAACGAGCGAGAGTGCCGCGCCAGATTTAATAAAGGTACGTCTTCGCATCAGCTATCCTTAGCAATCACGTCCCGCAATAACTCAAAAACTGAATCCCTTAACTTCTCAACCTCTTCCTTCGTCTCAGCCTCGGCTGCTAAGCGAATGATCGGCTCCGTATTTGAGCCGCGTACATGTAACCAGCCATTTGGAAAAATGACCTTTACACCGTCAGTCAAATCCACTTCAGAGTCTTTATATAACTGCCGAACAACCTTGAGAACCGCCGGAATCTTATAAGAAGGACACGTCAGCTTTTCTTTGATCATGTGCAGTTGCGGCAACTGCCCGACGATTTCTGAAACCGAAAGGTTGCGGTCCGCCAGCATGTGAAGGACCAGTGCCATGCCGACCAGGCTGTCGCGCGCAAAATTGATCTGTGGGAAGATTACTCCACCATTACCCTCGCCACCGATTACAGCCTCCTCTCGCTGCATGCGTTCAGTCACATTCGCTTCGCCAATTTTGGTTCGATAAAGCGGACACTTAAATTGCTTAGCGACGAAGTCGAGTGCGTTAGTCGTGGAGAGGTTGGCGACCACTGGACCAGGCTGTCGACTCAATACAAACATAGTAGCCAGGACCAGTGTGTAATCTTCGCCGATTGGTTCCCCTTTTTCGGAGACTATCGCCAGTCGATCGGCATCCATGTCTTGAGCGAAGCCAATGTCGGCATTGTGTAGCTTCACGGCCTTGCAAAGCTCAACAAGATTCTCAGGTGTTGGCTCAGCCGGACGAGGGAATTGTCCGTTGGGTTGGTCATTAATGGTGATGACTTCTGCGCCCAAAGCGTTAAGTAATCCTGGACCGATGATCGAGCCGGCGCCGTTGCACGCATCGAGTACCACGCGTAGGCGTTTGTCTTTGGGCAGTGGTCCAACTGAGTCCATGATAGCTTTTATGTGAACGTCGGCAGCTCCCGGTACTACCTCAACACCGCGCATTTCCTTTCCGGCGACCTTTGCGTATTCACCCTGGTGGTAGATATCGAGCATTTCACGCGCCAGATTCGGACCCAGGAACGTTCCGTCCGATCCTATGAATTTCAGTGCGTTCCATTCAGGGGGATTGTGACTGGCTGTTATTGCCAACCCGCCCTGCGCACCTCTGGCACGGACCATTAATTGGATAGTCGGCACAGGAACCATGCCAACATCCAACACGCGACAACCGCTTGATAACAAGCCGGCAATCACAGCTTGCTTAACCATTTCGCCGGAGGTTCGGGGATCTCGACCAATCGCAATGGTGCCCGAACCCACGTACGTTCCAAATGCCTGGGCAAACCTTGTGAGGAGCGTTGGGGTAAGAGAATCGCCTACTACACCACGAACTCCTGAAATACTAATTTTCAACGTCGGTATCGCTCGCATATGTCTTACCTTCTAACTCTGTCTCGGGCCCAATCGATCAATTCTTGTGCTCTAGTCGAATCATCGGCTTCAACGATAATTCTGATTATTGATTCAGTATTTGAAGCCCTAACGTGAATCCATCCGTCAGAGAAAAACACTTTCACTCCATCGATCAGCTCATACTCGATGTCTTCGGTTTCAACGACCATCCGGAAGTTCTGTAATACTGAATAGAGCCTGTTTGGCTCGACAGGAATGTTGTGTTTCAGCATCGTCAGCTGGGGGAGTTGGTGAGCCAAATCCGAGATCGTTTCACCGCTACGCGCGAGGTGTTCAAGGATTAGTCCGATGGCCGCCGCACTGTCGTGAGTAGCATGAACTTCAGGAACAGAGATCCCCCCACTACCTTCCCCTCCAAGAATTGCGCCACTCTCGATTATTGATTCGGAGATGAAAGACTGGCCGACTGGAGTCCGTATAACTGACGCACCATACTTAGCTGCAACTCGATCGATACGAGTCCCTGTAGACACATTAGTAACAATCGGTCCGATGGATTTCTGTAAACGGACCAACGCCGTTAGTGGAAGAGTTAACTCTTCCGATAAAGGTTCTCCATTCTCGGTAACGATTCCCAAACGTTCTCCGTCGGCATCATGAGCAAACCCAACATTTGCATGACCGGCTCTAACTACTGCACGAAGTTGCGCCATCGTGTTGGGTGTTGGTTCGGGCGCATGAGGAAAGGGTGCAGAAGGATCGTCATTTACCGCCAGAACTTCGCAGCCCAAAGCTTCCAACCAACGAGGTATTAGCAAGGCGCAGCTTCCGTTACAGCAGTCGACGGCTACGATCAATTTTTTTGATCGAATCAAGTTCACGTCGAAAGATTTGCGAAGCACTTGAATATGAGGCTCGATCGCATTCTCGTGCAGAATTTCAGTATTGATTTTGTCCCAGGTAGTCTTCAAAAACTCGCCTTGATGAAAGATATCGAGGAGTTCCTCCGCCTGAATTGCGTTCAGGTAGAGACCGTCTGAGCGGACAAACTTAAGAGCGTTCCACTGGGAAGGGTTATGACCGGCAGTAATAGCGATTCCACCCTGTGCGTTGAATTGCTCAACTGCCAGTTGCATGCTGGGTGTCGGACAAATGCCGGCGTCAATAACTTCGCAGCCGGCAGCGAGTAGACCCGAACATACAGCCGCCTGAACCATTGGACCAGACGGTCTGGTGTCTGTCTCTTATACACATCTGACGCTGCCGACGAAAGTTCTAGT